>NZ_JBQSWV010000003.1:0-159621 GCF_052377495.1 Corynebacterium sp. AOP36-E1-14 | reverse complement strand
TATCGACCCGCTGACGAAGTTGGGTGTCGAGCCTGAGGAGCTGTCGTGGCCGCAGGTGTCGGCAGCGACGGAGCTGTTCATGCGCCTGGTGCACGAGGGCAAGGTCAGCCATGACGGTTCACCACGGTGGGTGGAGGCCCTGGAGGTCGCCGCGTTCCGTGGCGGTGGCGAGGGCGGCCGGGCGCTGACCCGTAAGGGCGGGGTTGTGTGTGAGCTTGTCGCGGCAACGTTCGCAGTGTGGGGGCTGGTTGAGTACGCGATCCCGGAGCAGGCACCGGATGTGAAACGGAAGACGAAGTTCGTGGGAAGACCGGAGATCGTTCCGGCGGTCCCGGCGATGGCGACGATGTCGTTTTAAGGAGGTGGTCCGGTGGCTGAGATCACGGAGAAGCCCGGGGAGATTGGTCATGCGCTGACCGTCCCGGTCGGCGGCACGTCGGAGGACAATTGGGAGTTGCGGTTCCCTCAGTCGTCCAGGATCTTCGCGAAGATGGGTCGGGAGGATTCCCAAGTCACATCGGTGCTGAATGCGGTGTCGCTGCCGATTAAGCGAGCATCGTGGCGTCTGGACCCGAACGGGGCCGATGCGGAGGTTGTCCGGCATGTGTCGGAGGATCTTCGACTGCCTGTGTTGGGCGAGGATCAGGATGCCCCGGTGGCTCGACGTCGTGGCCGGGTGGCGTGGCATGAGCACCTGCATACGGCACTGCTGGCGCTGCAGTTCGGGTACGCGTTCTTCGAGCAGGTGTACGCACCGGGCGATGATGGTCGGGAGCATCTGGTGAAGTTGGCTCCCCGTCGACCGGGGTCGATCAAGCGGATCAACGTGGCTGCCGATGGTGGCCTGGAGTCGATTGATCAGTCTGCGGTGACGACTCCGGGTGGCACGTCTGCTCGGGGGTCGAGAATCCCGGTGTCTCGCCTGGTGGCGTATGTCCATGACCCGAAGGATTCGACGTGGACGGGGTCGAGTGTGTTGCGGCCGGCGTTCAAGCATTGGAAGCTGCGCGACCGGTTCCTGATGCTCGAGGCTGACGTGCTGGATCGCAACGGCATGGGCGTGCCCGTATATGAGGGCAGTGAGTTGGCCCAGGACCCGCAGAAAGATCTGCAGTACGGGCAGGAGCTGGCGCAGAAGGTTCGTGCTGGCGCTGCGGCTGGTGCGGCGGTGCCGGCGAAGGCGAAGCTGTCGCTGGTGGGTGTGTCCGGTCAGCTCGTGTCGCCTCGTGAGGCGATCGCGTACCACGATTCGATGATGGCCCGTTCGGTGCTCGCACACTTCCTCAACCTTGAGGGAAAGGGCGGCAGTTACGCGCTGGCGGAGACGCAGTCGGATCTGTTCATCCAGTCGCTGCAGACCATCGCGGAGTGGATCGCGGACACCGCGACCCAGCACATCGTCGAGGACCTGGTGGACATCGCGTTCCCAGACTACGACGGTCTGTGCCCTCGCATCGTCTTCGATCCGATCGCCAGCAAGAAGGAGTTGGCAGCGGAGGCCCTGTCGACACTGGTTCGTGACGGGGTGATCCTCCCGGATAAGGACCTCGAGGAGGAGGTCCGCCGACGCTACAGCTTGCCAGGCAAGCGCTCGCGTCGGGATGCGGAGGCCGATGGGTCGACCGCAGCGCCGGAGGACAAGGCGAAGCACGCCGAGCCTGCGGAGCTGGCCCAGCTCGTGGAGGCCGCGAAGTCTTTGATCGAACTGGGCATGTCGAGGGATCAGGCGCTGGTAGCGACCGGACTGGACAGGCTCATTGAGCAAACACCCGGCGAGCCGCCGGGGGAGGAGGTGATCGGTGATGGCTGATCTGCTGATCTACGGTGAGATCGGGTGGGATGTTCAGGCATCGTCCGTCGTGCGTGAGATTCACGACCTGGATGGTGCCGACCTCACCCTGCGGGTGAATAGCCCTGGCGGTGACGTCTACGAGGGTCTGGCAATCATGAACGCGCTGCGGGCCCACAAGGGGACGGTCACCGCGGTCGTCGAGGGCTTGGCTGCGTCTGCAGCGTCGTTCATCGCTGTCGGTGGTGCTGACCGGGTGGTCATGCGTCCCACGGCGGAGGTCATGGTCCATGAGGCCATGAGCTTCGTCGGAGGCAATGCCGAGGACATGACCAAGGCGATCGCTGACCTCGATCGGATCTCGGCGAACCTCGCTGGTATCTACGCCGACAAGGCCGGGGGAGACCCCGGCGAGTGGCGGGAGCGCATGAAGGCAGAGACGTGGTTTTCCGCTGAGGAGGCGGTCGATGCCGGGCTGGCTGATGCGGTCGAGGACGGCAGGACGGTTGAAGCTCGCCATGGTCGTCCTGTGGTCACTGCGCAGTTCCGTTACCAGGGTCGTCGGGCTGCTCCGACGCCTACAGTCAATCGCCCTGAGGGGCACGACAGGAAGGAGGGCGGCATGTCCGCTCTTGCTGACCTGGCCCAGGAGATGGGCCTGTCCGAGGATCAGGTGAAGGCTGCTTTCGCCCGCGTGGTCCTGAATGAAGAGGTCACGGTCACCAGCACCGTCGACGTCGCGTACCCGGAGGGCACCACGGTGGTGCCGACCGGTAAGGCGACGATCGCCCCAGTGGAGGAGGTGCCGCAGGGCCTGACCTTCACGGTCGGTGAAGCCCCGGAGGGGTGGACCGCGGAGGTCGACGAGGTCACCGGTTCACTGAGCGTCACAGCGCCCGCCGGTGCGGAGCCGGACGATGAGGTGGAGCTGACCGTCACGGTGGCAGGCAATGATGCCCCGGTGGATATCCCCGTCGTCGTCACGGTGACAGCTGCCGCCGGTGACGAGGAGGAGACGGAAACCGGCCCGCAGGAGCCTGCTGGTGATCCTGACCGGGTCGTCCTCGACCGTGACACCTACAACGATCTGCAGGCAGCCGCGAAGCTTGGCTGGGAGGCCAAGAACAAGGCTGACGCCGCAGCTCGTGTTGCGGAGGTCGACCGGTGGATCTCGGAGGGGCGTGTGAACGCCGCTCGACGGTCGAAGGTCATCGCGGCGATGGAGAAGGACCCGGTCGCCGCCCGTGACCTGTACGGCTCCATCCCGAAGAACACCATTCCCCGCGGAGAGGTGGGCCACGGCCAGGACAGTGAGGATGTGGGGGTCGCCGGCGACGGTGGTCTCGCCGCCAAGCTGGACAAGGCCCGCCTGCTGTCCGCCCCGAACGTCTACTAGGAGGCCCTCATGGCAACCCCCACTTTCCGCTCCGGCCCGATCACTTTTCGGGTGAAGGAGAATGTCAGCAAGTTCCGTCTCGTCACTGTCGATGGTGACGGCGCTGCCCACGCCAGTGCATCTGGCCCCGTGTTCGGCGCTGTCGTCTCCGATGCGCATGTGCCGTCGGAGCCGCAGCCGAACAGCCTGTACATCGGCAACCCGCCGACCGTCGGCGTTTTCATCGGCCCGGCGACCGTCCCGATCGAGGTCGACGGAGACGCTGACAACATCGCGCAGGGCACCCCGCTCTACGCCGCCGCTGACGGCAAGGTCTCCACCTCCGGCACCCTCCTGGTCGGCATGGCCGCCCGCGACGGTGATTCCGGTCGAGTGAAGACCACCCTCATCACCCCTGCCGCCGCAACCGCTGGTGGCGGGGCCGAGGGGGAATGAGATTCCCCGGGGTGAACACCTACCCCGGGGATGACATCTACCCCGCCTGACAAGGCAACGAACGAAAAACGGCCCCGATCGGTGAAGCAACACCGGCCGGGGCCTTGCCCATCCACCTAAGACAGTAGGAGGACGGCTGTGGAACAGCCTATCAGTGCACGGGTCATCGCCGAGACATGGAAATCGGTCGTCGGCTGGGAAGGCATCTACTCCGTTAGCAGTGAGGGACGCGTCCGAAGCGAAGACCGGATGGTCAGGTATTCAGATGGTCGTGTTCGCGTCTACCGGGGGAAGATTCGTCAGCCCGGCGATCACCAGTTCGGCTACCCGATGATCACCCTCAAAGCGGCTGGACGCAGACAGGAAACGAGGACGGTTCACCGAATGGTGGCGGAGTCGTTCATGGGAACTCGACCCGAGAGCATGAACGTCTGCCACAACAACGGTGACCCTACGGACAACCGCCTGGCAAACCTTCGGTACGACACGCAATCGGAGAACCGCAGGGACACTGTCCGACACGGAAACGACCATGAGGCAAACAAGACTCATTGCTCTCGGGGGCATCGCCTCGAGCGCAAGAATTTTTCCCCTTCGTCACTCAGAAAAGGACGACGGGAATGCCTCGCGTGCGCTAGGGCGCGCAGCAGGGTCAATCACTACCCCTCGCTTAAGAGCGAGATGCAGAAGATTGCGGACAGCTACTACTCCGCGATCGAAACCAACAACCCCTTTTAGGAGGGACAATGTCGCAGCTGATTACCAGCGCATATGACGGGGTTGAAGTCACCGTCGACGAGATGATGAGTGACCCCCTCTTCATCCCGCAGCGGATCGTGGACAACCTCGATGGCGCTTTCATGGAGGACCTGTTCTTCCGCCAGGCCGAGTCGAACAAGGGCACCGTCGCGTTCCGTGAGGCCGCCGGCGAGTACCTCGCCGACGATGCTGAGGAGATCGCCGAGTACGGCGAGATCCCGGTCTCCACCCCGGAGTACGGTGAGCTGAAGGCCGCGTTCGGCATCAAGACCGGTGAGGCCATCCGCGTCTCCTGGGAGCAGCGCAACGAGAACAAGGTCGACGTGGTCAACAAGTCGATCACGGCCCTGCAGAAGACGATGATCCGCCACGGCATCAAGGCCGTCACCGGAGTCTTCGAGTCTGCTGGTGTCCCGGAACTGCAGGCGTCCGCGCCGTGGACTGGTGGCGCCCCGGACAAGGACGTCCTTGACGCCATCGAACTGGTGCAGGGCGCTCACGAGGACGGTGATGAGACCCGCGTCTTCGACTACGACCCGAACACCATCTTGCTGCACCCGCAGTCGCTGACGAAGCTGCTGCGTAACGAGCAGGTGCAGAAGTACTACATCGGCAACATGGCCAACGAGAACCCCGTGTTCAAGGGCCTGACGACCACGCAGCTGTTCGGTCAGCTGCAGGTCGCCACGTCTCGCCTGATCGCGAAGGACGCCGCGTACGTCTTCGAGGCCGGCGCTGCCGGTTTCAAGTCCGACACCATGCCGCTGACCGCCACCCCGATGTACTCCGAGGGCGGGGATTCCCAGCTCGGTGGTCCGAACATGTCGTGGCGCTCGGACCTGGTCCGTAAGCGTGCCATCGCCGTGGATAACCCGAAGTCCGTGCTGAAGATCACCGGGATCTCCTGATGCCGCGGGTCACGTTGGCCCGGGCATGGAATCCGGGCGAGGAGCACTACGTCCCAGGTGATGAGGTCGATGTGGACGACGATGTCGCATCGTGGCTGACGCGCACAGGCGCTGTGGCTCGGCACGCTCGGAAACGCTCGAAGGTGCCGGACGAGCCCGCTGACACGGAGCCCGACAGCGAGTCCGAGGAGCCGGATGAGCCCGCTGACACGGAGGACAAGCGCCCTGCGCGCACCGCATCACTCGACACGTGGAAGGCCTTTGCTGAGAAGCAGGGCATCCAGACCAAGGGCATGAGCAAGCAGGACATCATCGCCGCAACCGCGTAGGAGGCTCCCATGGTCACCGTTGATGACGTCGAGAAGCGGCTGCCCCGTGACCTCGACCCCGCGGAGAAGGCCCGGGCCGGCTACCTCATCGAGGACGCTGAGGCCCGGATCGTCGAGGAGTTCGGCCGGGCGGGCATGGACCTTGCCCGGTTCCTGGACGTGCCGTGGTTCCGGGCGACGTATGAGCGTGTGGTCCGGGAGATGGTCGCCGCACCGATCTTGGTCGGCATCAACACAGGCATGCGCTCGGCGTCGTCGACGACGATGCAGGAGTCCGACTCTGTGACGTTCGCGGATGTCGAGTCCGTGTCGTGGGGCGGGGTGACCTTGACCGATCAGCAGCGCGCCGATCTCGGGCTGCCGGCCGGGGCCCTCCCCAGAGGATGGTTCCCCCGACCGCCGCGGTGGCCGGAGCGGAGGCTGCCGTGAGTGAGCAGATCACGATCCACCCGCAGTCGCGGGATGTGGACGATGACGGCAATCGCCTGCCCGCCCCGCCGGCCCGGACGATGCGGGTGAAATCCGTGCAGCAGGTGTCCGCCGACGAGCTGTCGGACGCGGACAAGGACGGCAGTGTCCGTGTCCTACGCGTCTGGTGCTCGTCGTCGGATGGCCCTGCGGACGGAGACGATGTCACGATCCGTGGCCTGCGGTACCAGGTGCGCGTGGCTGCGTGGGACCCCGGCAAGCACCGCCGCCCCGCGTTGTCCCGGCACCGACCGTCGGCCGTGTTCGATGCGGTGAGGGGTGAGGGCTGATGGCGAAGAAAGGCATGAGTGTTGGCCGGCTGCCGCCGGGATTCGCTGAAGCTGCTTTCGATAAAGCGAAGGCGGACCTCCCGAAGCTGGGGAAGCGGATTCAGGCTGGTGTGCCGCGTCAGTACTCGACGGGCATCCGCGTGGAGCGCAACCGGTCGGGCCGTCCGGTGCTTCTCGTCGCAATCACTGAGCGGAACGGCGCGGCGATCGAGGCGAAGCACGGTGATCTGAAGCGGTCGGCGGCGCAGCAGGGGCTCGATGTCAACCGGTATGGGGGTGGCTGATGCTGGTGCAGCAGGACGCACCCCTGATGGTGCGGACGGCGCTGCGGTCTGCATTCCCTGATCTCCGCGTCGTATCGGAGCTGCCGGACTCGTGGGCCCCGGTTTCCGGCCCGGTGGTGACGGTGATCTCTGCGGGTACTCCGCGGTCGTCGGTGCCGTGGGCGCGGGAGCAGGTACTCGTCACGGCCTATGCCGACGATGAGCCGACCGCTCGGCGGATCGTTTCCACAGCAGATGCCTACCTGATCGACCCCGTTCGCTCGCACGGGCTGCTCGTCACCCCGGCGGCCGGTCCCGACATCGTCCGAGACCGTGATCTAGGGTGCTTCCTCGGCGCCACGACGGTGCAGGTCGCAACCACACGACGATAATCCCAAACCAAACTTCCGGACCCCGTGAGCCTTACTGGCCGCGGGGTTCACCCATTCCTACAGGAGGAAATCATGGCTGAGCGTGAGATCGACCTCACCGCGCCGAACTACGAAACCGCGCTGATCACCCTCGGTGTCACCGGGTCGCTGTCCTACGCCCCGCACGGCACGCCGCTGCCGGAGAACATGGCCGACTACGAGGTCCCGTGGGTGGACCTCGGATGGATCGGCGACGGTGGTGTCGGAGAGTCCCTGAACCAGGAGCGCGAGGACTGGACCCCGTGGCAGGCCGTCGGCCCGCAGCGCGGTCAGATCACCTCGGAGGAGGTGCAGTTCACCGCGACGCTGTGGTCGCTCGGCGGCCTGGCGACCGCCCTGTACTACGGCGTGGCCGAGGAGGACATGACCTTCGACACCGCCTCCGGTGTGACCCGCTTCGAGCAGGGTGCGGAGCTGCCGGAGGATTTCCGGTTCTGCCTCGCTTTCGACCTCATCGACGGGCAGAAGGCACGCCGTTTCCTGCTCCCTGCAGCGTCGGTCGTGGAGCGTGGCGACGTCACCTACACGAAGACGGAACTGGTCGGCTACGAGCTGACCTTCAAGACCAACTTCGACGCGGAGGCTGGCTTCGCCATCGCCCGAGAGTTCATGGAGGGCTGGAAGCCCGGCACCTCCGGAACCACCCTCGAGGGCGGCGGCGTGAAGGATCTCGGCGACTGGTCCACCCCGGCGGATGAATCGACCGACGACGGCAGCGAGACCCCTGGTGGGGCCGAGGGGGAATGACGTGGCCGGGGGAGAAGTCCTACCCCGGCCCTGACCTGTACCCGACCGACCCGAGTGAGGAGGCCTGATGGCTGACTACGAGAAGATCAACTGGCGCAACGGCGAGGCCGGCGGCACCCCCACCTCCGCGGAGAACTTCAACCGCATGGATGACGGGATCGCTACCGCGCAGTCCACCGCTGATGCTGCCCAGTCCGAGGCAGCTGAAGCTCAGCGCACCGCCGAAGGAAAGGCCGACCCCGGCGACATTCCGGACGTGACCGGTTTCGTGACACAGGCTGACATCGACAGCGCTGTTGAGGGGTTGGCTGCCGCCAGCGACATCCCTGACGTGTCCGGCCTTGCCACGCAGTCGGACCTCGACGCGGCACTCGCACGTATCGACGCGCTCGAGAACGCCGGGAGCGGCGAATAGCCCCAGGGGTGGGGTGGGGGATCCTCGGCAGGTCTCTCCCTCACCCCTTCAACTTCCCTCCCCCGTAAGCAGACCTGCCACACCAACTTTCTTAAGGAGACCTGCCATGGCCGTTGACCTGACAAAGATGCTCGAAAAGCGCCGCGAGGTGCTCGGCAAGGACGACAAGTTCCTCGCCAAGTTCGACGACACCGAATTTTGGATCGTCGCCCAGGAGCTCGCGCCCCGTTCCCACCGGGAGCGTCTCGCCGAGATCCAGGCAGACGTCGAGGACGAGGTGTTGACCCCGTTCGAGGGCGAGGACGCCGTCATCGAGCAGTACCTCGGTGATCAGTCCGATGACTTCCGCACCATGTGCGATGAAGCGAATGTCGACCCTTTCGAGGCGCTGAATATGGCGCTGAGTGAGCACAACAAGGAGGTCCGCCGGAACCCTACCCAGCGGTCCTCGCGGAACACCCGGAGGCGGTAGAAGCCTCCCTCGACGCCCACTACGGGCGCGACATCGTCGCCGAGTACTGGCGTGGCGAGGTCACGACCCGTCGCCTGATAGCCCTGATCCGGGGGCTGCCGGAGGGGTCTGCTCTGCATCGGGAGATGAACGACGGGCATGTGTGGACGATGGACCACTCCCTGATGTGGCACGTCGCCTACCTGTTGCAGCGCGTGGAGACCGTGCTCGGCGCCCAGGGGGTGAAGAAGAAGCCCACGATGCCGAAGAAGCAGGCAACCCCGTGGGACGAGGACGGCAAGACGAAACGCACAGGCCGGGTCGATGCCGGTGATGAACAGGCCGCGGTGAACTACCTGATGGGGCTGCGGAAGAAGACGTAGGAGGTGCCCGATGGCTGAGGCGTCTGGATATGCTGTCCTGCCGGTCACGGTCTCGCTGAAGGGCGTGACCGGCCAGCTGAACAAGGCCCTGGTGGGTCCGTCTGAGAAGGCGGCGAAGAAGTCGTCGGGGGCTATCGCCAGGTCGATGGAGGACGGCGTTAAGAAGGCGTCGAAGTCTGTCGAGTCCGCGTCTAAGGCGCAGGTCGCGGCCCGTGACAAGGCGACTGATGCGGCCGAGAAGACCACCCTGATGGAGCAGCGGCTTGCCGAGGTGCTGGAGAAGCACGAGGCGGGATCCGCCAAGGGTATCAAGGCTGCCAATGACCTGGAGAAGGCGCGGCGTGACCAGGCTCGCGCTGACGGTGCTGCAGAGAAGGCGACCGCTGACCTGGAGAAGGCGCAGGGGGAGCTGGAGACCGCTACGGCGGACGCCTCGTCGGGGATTGCTGAGCAGGCCCGGGCGATGGAGGAGGCCGAGGACCGGTCGAAGAAGTTCAGCAAGGCTCTGGATGGCGCTGCGCTGGCTATCGGCGGTATGGCCCTGGGCGCTACCGGTGCGCTGGTGAAGTTGGGCACGGATTTCGACGAGGCTTTCCGCACGATCCGTACTGGTACGGGTGCTACGGGTGAAGCGTTCGAGGGGCTGAAGGACTCTGCCCTGAGTGTGATGGACACCGTCCCTGCGATGGATGGCGGCATGTCGCAGATCTCCGAGACCCTCGCAGACCTCAATACCCGCCTGGGACTGACGGACGAGCCGCTGGAGACGATGACCGGGCAGATGGTCGCCCTGTCGAACATGGGCGTCGACGCGGATATCAACGCCGTGTCGCAGGCGATGAACGGCTTCGGCATCGAAGCTGCGGACATGCCGGACGCGCTCGATGAGCTGTTCCAGGTGTCGCAGGCCACCGGGCTGACCGTCACCGATCTGGCGAACAGTGCAGCAAAGGCGGGGCCCCAGCTCCGAGGATTCGGCTTCACGATGCAGGATTCCGCGGCTCTGGTCGGACAGATGGACAAGGCCGGCCTGGATGCCGACGGCACGCTGCAGCGTCTCTCGCGGGCGATGTCCACCTTTGCCGACGAGGGCCGGGATGCTCCGGAGGC
Organism: Corynebacterium sp. AOP36-E1-14; assembly: GCF_052377495.1. NCBI lineage: Bacteria > Bacillati > Actinomycetota > Actinomycetes > Mycobacteriales > Corynebacteriaceae > Corynebacterium > Corynebacterium sp. AOP36-E1-14. The sequence continues at coordinate 149,447 of NZ_JBQSWV010000003.1, read as the reverse complement.
GCTGAAGGAGACGATCACCGAGATCGACAGCTTCATCGAGTCCGGTGATGAGGCTGCTGCGATGAATCTGGCGACGGATCTGTTCGGCACCCGTGGTGCCGCACAGTTCGTGGATGCGGTGAAGAGCGGCACCCTGTCGGTCGATGATTTCATGGCGGCGACAGGAGCTACGACGGACACGATCCTCGGGGTGTCCGAGGAGACCCGGACGATGGGCGAGTCTTTCCAGCTGCTCAAGCAGAAGGGCGAGACGGCTCTACAGCCGATTGCGACGAAGCTGGTCGATGCGCTGATCCCGGCTCTTGAGTCCGGGGCACAGAAGCTCGAGGATTTCATCGGCTGGGTTGAGGATAATCAGGGCCTGGTCAAGGGGCTGGCGACTGCGGTTGGAATTGCTGCCGCGGCGTTCGTCACGTGGCGTGGCGCTGTCGCGGCAATCACGCTCGGGCAGAAGGCGTTTGCTACTGCGACGGCCCTGTCGACGGGCGGCATCAAGGCGATGAATGCGGCGATGAAGGCGAATGTGATCGGCCTGATCGTCACCGCGATTGCTGGTCTGGTCGCTGGCCTGACGTGGTTCTTCACGAAGACGGAGACGGGGCAGAAAATCTGGCAGGGCTTCATGGATGTCCTGTCGACAGCGTGGACATGGCTTAAAGACACGTTCACCCCGGTTTTCCAGTGGATGGGCGATGTTATTTCGTCGGTCTGGGACGGGATTAAGACCGGCGCATCTTGGCTTTGGGAGAGTGTCCTGCAGCCGATCTTCGGTTTCATTGGGTCCGCGTGGGAGGTTCTTTCCGCGGGGATACAGTGGTACTGGGAGAATGTCATCAAGCGTGCATGGGACACCATTAGCACGGTTATATCGTGGTTGTGGAACTCAGTGCTGCAGCCCATATTCGGATTTATCAGTACCGCATGGGAGGCACTGTCCACGGCTATTCAGTGGGCGTGGAATTCGATCATCAAGCCCGCGTGGGATGCCGTATCTGCGGCGGCGAATTGGCTGTGGAATACGGTGCTGAAGCCCGTCTTCGATTTCATCAAGCAGGGTTGGGATAACCTCTCGAACGCGATCCAGGCGGCGTGGAACAACATCATCAAGCCTGCGTGGGATGCTGTCGGTAATGCGCTGCAGGCATTGTGGGACAACGTCGTATCTCCGGTGCTTGGTTGGATCAGTGACCGGTGGGATGACATGGGTAGTGGCATCCGGGCTATCTACGACAATGTCATTTCTCCCGCGTTCGACGCGCTGAAGACGGGGCTGCAGAAGGTCCGGGATTTCTTCGGCACCGTCGTTGACGGCATCAAGGGCGTGTGGGAGAAGCTGCGCGGCATCCTCGCTAAGCCGATCAACTTCATGATCGGCACCGTCTACAACGACGGAATTTTGAAGGCGTGGAATACCATCGCTGGATTCATTCCGGGGCTGAATGAGGCGGACCCACTCTCGAAGATTCCGGAGCATGCGACTGGTGGTCGGATCTCCGGCCCCGGCACCGGCACGTCGGATGATGTGCTGATGTGGGGCTCCAATGGGGAGCATATGCTCACCGCCGATGAGGTCCGCCGCGCAGGTGGGCACGGGGCGGTCTATGCCATGCGTGACCTCCTGGCGTCCGGCGAGAACTTCACCATGAAGGACGGCCAGGTGTACCGCGATGAGCGGAACCCCTCGGACAACGGGCCCCTGCTGCCGGCCTACAAAGACGGCGGTGAGGTCCGTCCCGCGTGGGAGGACAAGGTCGCACGTGGTCACGAGTGGGCAAAGCAGCAGGATGGCAAGCCGTACCTCGCGGGTAACCAGTTCCCCGCAGGCGCGGACTGCTCCGGCTACATGTCCGCGCTCGCCGGGGTGATCCTCAACGGCGACTCTGGCGCACACTGGACCACTGTCGCATTCCCCGCAGGGCAGGGGCAGACGGTCGACGCCGCGGGGCAGCCGTGGGTCGCTGGCCTGGGGCAGGGCATGTCGATCGGTATGTCCGGTGGACCGGCATCCGGTGGGCAGAACGGTCACACGGCCGGCACCCTGTCAGCTGCGGGAAAGTACTCGGCGGTCAACGTCGAGTCCGGTGGCGCGAACTCTCGCGTGAAGTACGGCGCGTCTGACGCTGCTGGCGCGGATGACGGGCAGTTCAACTCGCAGTACCATCTCGCGATCGGCGCTGATGGCGATTTCGAGGCTGCGGGTGGCCCCTCTCCGGAGCAGAAGAAGGGATTCCTCCGGGACAAGGTCAAGGGCATCTTCGAGGAGATGTTGAACCCGATCAAGGACATGTTCGCTTCTGCGATTGGTGAGCCTCCGCCGGAGTGGCTGGGGATACCGCCGAAGGCGATGTCCTCGTCTAAGGACAAGATCGTCGACTTCGTCTTCGACAGGATCGAGGATCTGGGCAATCTCGTGGGGAAGACCTACGACGCTGCCAAGGAGATGGGCTCGATGGTCTTCGAGTGGGGTAAGAGCGGTGCGGGATGGGTCGGTGACAAGGTCAGCGGACTGTTCCGTGACCAGGGCGGTTGGATCCCGAATGGGCTGTCCATTGTCCGGAATGAGACCGGCCGGCCAGAGGCCGTGCTGAACTGGGAGCAGGTCGAGGCCATCAAGGCCATGATCGACAACTTCGGTGTCGGGTACTCACCCGTCGCGGAGGCGGAGAAGATCCTGCGGAACCCGACCGAGGGCGGGTCCACCCCGCAGCAGGCTGTGCGGGGCGGCACCCAAGTCGCCCAGCACGTCTTCGCTGAGGAGATGGGCGACAAGTCCGCACTCGAGCACGGCGTTGACGCGGTCTTCGACTTCTTCGGGATGGGCGATAGCCTGACGAAGAAGCTGCTGACCACCCCGGCGAATGAGCTGGCGCCGCTGCCGGACTGGTACAGCAAGGACCAGGACGGCGACACGGGATCCCCGGCGACGGATACGGAGGCCACGGACACGACGGCGGCCGAGGTCTCGGGCGCTGGTGTGGTCATGGAGGACGTGTCCACCCCGACCTCGGACGATGTCTCGGTCACCGCTGAGATGCCGGACGATTTCATGGCGAATCCGGCTGCTGCAGTGACAGGCCAGTCGAAGCCCCTCGTCGAGGACCTGGACACCATCGATCCTGACCGGCACAAGAAGCCAGAGGGCGGCCCCGAGGGGTATGTCTACGGCATCGTGCAGTCGGCCCAGGACCACGGACTGCCCGCGTCCGGTGCGAAGATCGGCGTCGCCACCGCTCTGGTGGAGGCTGGCGATCCGCTGCAGATGTGGGCCAACCACGCTGTGCCGGAGTCGCTGAACTTCCCGCACGACGCCGTCGGGTCTGACCACGACAGTGTTGGCCTGTTCCAGCAGCGTGACAACGGGGCGTGGGGCACCGTCGCCCAGCGCATGGACCCCTACGACAGTGCGGGGATGTTCTTCGACGAGATGCTTCGGAAGTTCCCGAACTGGCAGTCGATGGACCCCGGGGCAGTTGCTCAGGGCGTGCAGGTCAGTGCTTTCCCGGATCGGTACGCCACGAAGATGGGCCGCGCCGAGACACTCGTCGCGGACGCCGGCTTGTACGACTCCGGCGGCACCCTGCCGCCCGGAGCCCTCGCGGTGAACCTCACCGATTCCCCGGAGCACGTCTTCACAGACGACGCGATGGAAAACTTCGTGGACTCCTCGGACTCCATGAAGGACGCCGCCGACGAGCTGTCCCACGTGGCCGACATGTCCACCCCGGACGTGTCCGCTCCGGTGATCGCCGCCCCCGAGGTCGACGCCCCGTCACCCGAGGACGGTCAGCCCGGTGCGGGCGAGATCACGCTGGTGATCAACCTCGACGGGCAGCAGATCCTCGAGAAGCGGGTCGACACTGTCGAGGGCCGCGTGGAGGTCAACGAGAAGGACATCCGGAAGATGAAAACCGCACGTCGCGCAGTAGATGCGGGCGTGCGCTTGCTGACCTAGGAGGTGGTGGCTGGTGGCGGAGCCGATGCAGATATCCCTCACTGACAGGTGGGGGATCCAGTGGGCACTGTCTGACGCCGCACCGGGGCGTAAGGGGGCGGTGCTGATGGGCCCGGTGGGCCTGGCGTCACCAATCCAGGTGACCGCCCGGCAGACCACCTCGCAGGTCGGAGTGTCGCCGGTGTCGTGGAAGACGGAGCAGATGGAGGCCTCATGGTCGCTGCGTCTGCACCGTGAGGAGACCGACGACCTGATGGAGACATTCTCCCTGCTGATGCGTGGGGTGACCCCGTTGGCGGAGTCGATTCTTAGGGTGACGCATCGGGGTCGGGGGACGTTGACGTGTCCGATTGTTCGGACGTCGGTGGAGCCTGATCTGGAGCAGTCGCCGGATTCTATTCGTCTGCCGTGGCTGGATGTTGATTTCGATGTGACGTCGTATCAGGGGTGCTGGCATGGGGAGACGGTGTCTCACCACGGTGACTCCACCCTCGCCAACGCCGGCGACCTTCCGGCATGGCCTGTCGTGCAGTGGTCCGGGGCAAATGCCTCGGTCACCGCGCCGAGCATCGGGGAGGTCGCGTTGCCGGATACCGGTGGGCGCACGGCGGTGCTGGAGACCGACCCGGCTTTCGCGTCTCGCGTGACGGTCGACGGGGTGGATGCCCCCGACCTGTGGCGCGGGATGCGGGGTCGTCTTTTCCCGGCCCCGGTGGATGCTCACTCGACAGCGCGGTGGAGATTCGACGGCTGTGTGGGTCGGCTGACCTCACGGCATTCGCACATGTGGAGGTGGTGACATGGTGGACGTCCTGTCCGACACGGAGATTCTGCAGGCTGCCGATTTTGACTGGGAGTCGTGGCAGGCTGCGCGCCGGGCCGAGCATGCACTCGGTGCCCGGACGATCTGGCTGGCGGACAATCACATGGTGCCGGTGTGCTCTCTGTCGGGATTCCTGCAGGGGTCGTACGGTGACAAGGCCAATGCGGCCGGAGCAGTGGACCTGACCCTGCCGGGGGATCATCCGTCGGTGCCGACGCTGCTCATGGCGGACGGTGACGGTGCCACGGACCCGAATGCGCTGCTCTCGCAGTGGTTCTGGATCATCGTGGAGACTCCGTACTACCGGGTGACGTACCGTCTGGCGGAGTTGGAGCTGATCCAGACCGACACGGTGTCGTCGGTGACTGTCCTCGGCGAGGGCCTTTTCGAGCATCTGAATCACCTGCCTCTCTGGGCTTCTCCGGGGTCTCCGTTGCTCGCGCAGCTGAAGTATGCCGATATTCGCTTCGGTGACAGCCTCCGGGTCGTCAAGGAATTCATGCAGGCGAATCTCGCCCGCGAATTCCAGTCGTCGCTACTGGCGCTGTGGGACATGTGGTCACCGTCGACGTGGTCGAGGATCCGCGAGGAGGACTGGCCGATCATGGTCAATCCGATCCACGAGTCCCTGACCACCGAGTGGACGGTGCTCGACTCGCGGTTCAACATGGCCGGCGAGACGTTCGAGTCCACCCTCGACGCGGCGGGGCTGCTGGTCACCCTTGACCTTTGGCTGCCCGGTGACGAGCAGCCCGCACCGTCGCACGTCACGCTGACGAAGCCGACTATCTGGATCGACGTCAAACCCCGAGCCTTCGACTCGTCGTCGACGGGTAAGCCGACGGATATCATTCGCGGTATCCGGGCGACGATCTCGGGCGACCAGACCACTAAGGCCCTGGTCCTCGATGACTCGTGGTTCGACGGTGAGAACCCGCACGCGTGGTGCGTGTGGTCAGCCGACCATATGCACGGCACTGAGCACCGACTGATCGTCCGGAAGTCGACCGACTCCCACGTGATCGTCGGCGGGCGCTCCCCGCAGATCGTGAACAGCCTGATCGCCGCCGGGTCGAACGCTCTGTGGCAGGGGATCGGAGCCGGTGTCGGCATGCTCTTTCCGCCACTGGCCCCGCTCGCTGTCGCTGCGGGCGCTTTCATCGGGCACGTCCAGGGGGAGTTGCTCAAGGACAAGCTGTTCGCCTGGGCGCAGTACAGCAGTTCGGCCCGGGCGGTGGCGCATGGACCGTACCGCTACCGCGGGATAGTGACTCCGGGCGACGGCTTCAGCCTGTCGAGTTTGCAGGCGGGATTCACCGGCCTGCAGTCCACACAGGGGAGTGTCGGCACCGAGTTCACCGTGGGGGATGGTCAGCCATACGTCCTCGGGCGCGACTACCTTGCCGGAGACCAGGCGGGCGTCATCAGTCACGGCATCGTCTTCGCCACCTACGTCGCCGAGTGGGATGTGTCCGTCACCCCGGACGGTGACGACGTCTCCCTCGGGCTGGGTGATCCCCGACTCCGTGAATCGCCGGAACGTTCACTCGAGCGGAGCGTGAAAACCCTGTCGTCGGCCATTGATCGGGTGAAAACGGCCATACCGTAGCCCTCAGGAGGAATGTCACTGTGACGAATCAGCAGATGCGGTTCATGTTTGAGCACCCCGCACCCGAGGGGTACCACCCGATGGCGCAGTTGTTCCTCCATCCGATGGGGATGAAGTTCACCCCGGAGATGATGAATGAGCTTGCCACGTTCCTGTTCGACATGGTCGGGGTGAAGCTGCACGACGTGGAGCCCACGTCGGTGGAGTATTTCCGTGACTGGAAAGACGACCGCGAGGTCGACGAGGTCGTGCCGGGGGCGGAGTACGCCGCGGCATGGTCGGAGCAGCTACCGCCGGGTATCAGCTTGGACCCGAGGACTGGCCGGATGGTTGGGACGCTGGGCACGGGGCAGTGGAGGTGGACGGTGCGTCTGGGCCCGCAGCTGAAGTACGACTCGCTCGGGGGTCAGGGCTCACCACATCAGGACGGACGGTGGATCGGGGCGCTGGAGGACCGGGAGCCGATCACGCCCCAGACGGTCGACGTGAAGAGCTTGTCACCGGAGCAGCGGGCCGCGTTGCGCGCTGCGCTGGACGAGGAGGACTGACATGGGTGTTTCCCCCGACCATTACGAGCCTGGCTGGGACGGGTCGCCTCAGGACATCAGTGCCCTTGGTAGGGCTGGGGATGATTTGGGCGCGGGGCTGGCCGGGTCGATGCAGGACACCGTCGGTGGTATCGGCGGGGCGATCATGAATGCCCTGTCGGGGATTGTCACCGGTGGCCCGTTCGCCCCGGTCGAGGAGGCCGCCGTCGAGATCCGCAACGGCCAGGAGGGGCTGGAGAACTCAATCAACTTGCTGTTCGGCCTGCCCGGGTATGGATTCTCCTACATGTCCCGCAACATCAACGCTGAGTGGGGGATTTTCGGCGGGAATGTGCGCCGTATGCCGTTCGACAAGCAGCTCGGACCGGCGAAGAATACGCGCATCGATTCGCAGGGGCGACTGGTGCTCGATGGCGTGGGTGCGTGGCTCGTGATGGTGAAGAACCGGGCGAGGGGTACCGGCTACGGCGGCAACGCGATGATCCAGCAGACGGTGCGTATCCGTCGGCCGGACGGCACGGTGTATCACACGGTTACCGATGATGCCTCCACCATGTCGGACACCGGAGTCATCAACCCGAAGGGAGCGTCGACTCTGCTGTCGATCTTCCCGGTCGTGATTGATGAGCCGGGCTGCACTGTCGACGTGGAGACGTGGACCGGCGCATGGCGCTGGTGGGACGGGGGCTACCGCTACAGCATGATGGCCGCGATTAGGCACTCCACGGATGTGGAGAACAAGGGTGACGAGGTCGTGCCCAACGAGACTGAAGAGGAGGCGAAGCAGGGATGACTGTTTTGTATGGTGACCTGCGGGATGTGCAGGGCGCCCCGTTTGATCAGCAGGGCACGGCGGTGGTGATCTCCGCTACGCAGGCCCGCCCCGCGATGAACAGCTCCGCGTTGACGCTGGTGGAGCTGGCCCGCATCGAGATGGAGGACTCCGGCGGCCTGTTCGAGACGGAGGAGCTGGACCCGGGGCCCGTGATCGTCCGCCTGGAGGGAGGGGTGTCTCATGGCCAGCAGTGGGAGATCGGCATCCCGGACGACGATCAGCGCTGGAATCTGGCGGACCTTATCGGTGAGCAGGTCGAGTGGGAGCCGATTGTGGTGTCTCGTGCGGAGGCTGCCGCACGGGAGTCCCGGGCGCAGGCTGACCGGTCCGAGGGGGAAGCGGATCGGTCCGAGCGTGCTGCCGATCGGGTGGGGTCCGCCGAGCGTGTGCTTGAGGCGGAAGCCACAGCGGTGCAGGCCGAGGCAGATGCGTTGGCGCATCAGGAGGAGGCCACCCGGCAGGCAACTCGTTCTGAGAAGGAGGCGGACCGGTCGGCGGGTGAGGCTAGCGACTCGGCGAGTAGTGCGGGCGCGTCCGCTACATCCGAGGCCAACGCGGCCATGTCCGAGCGGAACGCCAAGACCTCCGAGACGAACTCGGCTGGGCACGAGTCCCGGGCGAAGGGGCACGCAGACACCGCTGGCGAGCACTCGACGGCCGCGGACGGTCACCGTCAGGCCACAGCGACCTCCGAGGAGAACGCGAAGACGTCGGAGGACAACGCCGCCGGGCACGAGACCCGCGCCGGGCAGCATGCTGACACCGCGGGGCAGACGGTGCGTGATGCTGTCTCGGAGGCCACGGGCATCACCGAGGGGCACAAGGTCGCGGCGGAGGCGGCTGCGGGAAAATCCCGGTCGGCGGCGACGGAGGGGCGTGGGTACCGGGATGCTGCGCGTGAGGCGGCGGCCCAGGCGGAGGACATCGCCACTGGTGATCTGCCGGCCGCGTCGGAGTCGACGCGGGGTCTGATCCAGATGACGGGTGACTTGGCTGGGTCGGGTGATGATCCGCGTGTGCCTGCCCTGTCGCTGGCGGCGCCGGGCGCGTCGGTGCAGGTTGTGCCACCGGGCCCGGGGTGGGGTAATGCGGTCGCTGACCCGGCGACGACACCCACCGGGTGGGATTTCGACGGTGAGTGGCTGACCCCACCACTGTGGCTGGATCGGGTGACGGTGACTGTCGACTGGTGTGGTGGATCGTCTCTGGCTTTGCGGGGTCGTCGGTCGGACGGCACGGCGTCGACGATCGTCACCTTGCCGGAGGGCGCTCCGGAGACTCACCGGTCTGCCACGGTGGTCGTGGACTTGTCGCGGTATGAGGCTGTGGCGGTGGCTGCGACGTGGACGCAGGAGGACCTCGACGCGGTGTGTACCGCGAGCCTGGTGGTGCAGGTTATGCCCTCCCATCAGCACGCCAGGGAGGACCTGCCGTGGTGGGATGAGGTCATGTCCGGCTACGTGCGGGGCAATGATGAGCGTCTGTCTGATCCGCGGTATCCGACGGAGCATGAGCACGAGATCAACCAGGTCCGTGGTCTACGCGCTGTCGTCGACCGGCTGACTGCCCTGGAGGCTTTGGTGCGGGCGCGTCCTGCGCTGTGGCCGTGGGACGGTGTAGTGCCGTGGGCACCACCGGAGGCCGCGCTGCCGGTCGACAACGTCTGGGATACCGATGGCGGCGACGTGCACAGTGTGGAGGAGGTGACCGGTGATGAGTGATCTCACGCTCGGACCCGTGGTCGGCAAGATCGGCGGGGCAACCGTGCCCCTGGATCTGTCGCCCTCGACGCCGTCCACGTCCGTGCCAGTCGACCTTCCGGATGGTGAGTGGGCGATCGTCGTAGAGGCCGTGCAGACCGGATACGGGGGCGGCAGCGTGTCGATTGGTGACGTGTCGGTCACCACGCCCGGCCGGAATCTGCGGTGCTATGCGGTGCGTCGACACGTTACCTCGCCGACCACCGTTACTGGTTCCACGACAGAGATCCGGAAGATCACTGCCTTCCCCGATCCGACCCCATAGCCCCGCACAGGGGCTTTTTCTCTGCCCAAAGGAGGGCACATGGTTACTCATCCGATGAAGCCCGGCACGTACACCGTGTCATCCGGCTACGGCTCCCGGTGGGGCACGTTCCACGCAGGCCTCGACTTCGCCTGCCCGGTCGGCACACCGATCTACGCGCCCGCCGACGGCGTGGTGGTGCAGGGCAAGGACCGTGCCCAGGGCAGCGTCTCCGGCTTCGGCTCCTGGATCTGGCTCGACTGCCAGGCGTCCGCCGGAGTCGACCTGATCTACGGCCACGTTCATCATCCCGGCATCCTCGTGAAGGCCGGCGACCGGGTGAAGGCCGGCCAGCAGATCGGCGTGTCCGGCAACGAAGGCGTCACCACCGGCCCTCACGTCCACTTCGAGATCTGGGGGCCTCCCGGCCGCACCGGCGGCAAGCACCGCGACCCTGCCGCATGGCTCAAAGGAGCCACCGCACCGGGCACAACCAACCCGCCCCCGACATCAGGAGGACCCATGACCACGTTCGGCGTCGACATCTCCGGACACCAGGACGGCTTCGCTCTCCAGCACGCCAAGGCCGCCGGAGCACAGTTCGCCATCCTCAAGGCCACCGAGGGCCACACCTTCCGCGACAAGGTGTTCCACTCCCACCTCAAGGACGCCCGCGCCAACGGCCTGGTCGTCGCCGCGTACCTCTACGTCTGGCACAACAGCACCCCGGCGCAGATGGCGCAGGCGTTCGCCGACTACGTCAACGACACCAGCGTCCCGGCGATCCTCGACATCGAGAACAACTCGGGCCGGTCCGTGGCGCACTGGAAGGCCACGATCGCCGAGCTGAACAAGCGCGGCTACAAGACCCCGCTGATCTACCTGCCGCGGTGGTACTGGCAGCAGGTCGGATCACCGTCCTTGGCGGGCCTGCCGCCACTGTGGTCGTCGAACTACCCGTCCGGTGGCGGCGAGATGAAGGGCACCTACGCCCGTGCCGGCGGCGACAACGGCCCCGGCTGGGCCGGGTACGGCGGCCTGAGCGTCGCAATGTGGCAGTTCACCGAGGGCGCGTCCATCGCCGGGTGGGGAGTGGACGCCAACGCCTACAAGGGCACCCGCGCCGACCTGGAGAAGCTACTGACCGGTAAGACCGCTGCACCATCCACTCCTAAGGAGAACACCGTGACTGACTACGCACGCCTTGGGCTCGAGCAGCTCGCCGGATCCGGCCACAAGGACGGGGAACCGACCTTCACCGGCTGGGGCATCGAAGACCTCATCACCAAGGGCCGCGAGAACCTGCAGAAGTACGGGTCGGCGACCGTGCCGCAGATGCTCGCCATCGCCCACGCCGACGAGCTCCGCGCCATCATCAACGAAGGGAAGAAGTAATGTCCGACACCAAGCGTGAAACGAAGTTCAATCAGCAGTGGTGGCAGCGCAAGATGTCCTACGCCGTCATCGCCCTGGCGGTCACCATCCTCGGTGGCCTGGGAATCATCCCCGAAGACCAGATCGATCCGCTGGTCAACCAGATCGGCAACGTCGTCGCTGGCGCGTTGCTGTTCCTAGCGACGGTGAAGACGAAACCGGGGTCGGATGATCCGGCAACGACGCCACAGCTGCAGGCCGCCACGGACCAGGCGCGGGGTGTTCAGGTGCAGGTGCAGTCCGCGTTGGCTGAGCTACCCGCCCGGGTTGAACAGGCTATCGCTGGGCTACCCCAGCAGGTCCAGGACGCTGTGCGCTCGGTCTACGATCAGCCCTACGGTCGGCATGATCAGGCTGTGGTGGAGCTGGAGCCGGACTTGTCGGGCCCGGGCGTCTATCCCGGGGGGCAATGATGCCCGTCGACCACCTACCCCAGGTACTCCGTGGCCCGGTTGAGCGCATCCGGGACGGCCTGCTGACCGACGCCACAGCCCTGGTGATCCTCGGGTTGGGGTGTATCGCCCGGGGTATCAGCTACATCGACTACTCCAATGGCGGCAGTCATCCGGCGGAGAAGTGGGTGAGCATGACCGCCTGGTCGCTCGTGTGGATCGCCGTCGGAGGGCTGTGTTTGCTCACCGCACCGTGGCATCGTTCATTGCTGGCGGCGATTTCCGTGGCCTGCGGGGTGTCGATCCACCTGTTGTGGGCGTTGTCGTTCATCTGGGCGACGTACACCGGGGAGATGACCCGTGGGTGGGTGTCGTCGATCGGGTATCTGATGATCGTCGCGTTGGTGACCTGGGCGGTGTGGCGAGGTGTGCGCACCGAGATTCGTGTCCGGGAGGTGCCAGTTGATGGACGTGACGATCATCGGGGGGTTCATTAGCGGCCTGGTGCTGATTCTGGTGGCGAAGATCAAGCTGTCGTCGGATAAGGGGCCGAACTGGCAGGCGTACGCCGAGCGTCAGGCGGCGGACCTGGACACGGTGAACAAGGATATGAAGGAGGTGCGCGGTGAGCTGAAGAGTCTACGTACCGAGGTTGGGACGCTGCGCTCTGAGCTGGGGACGGTGAAGCCGAAACTGATTGCCGCGGTGCGTCACATTCGTGCGTGGCGCAGTGTGTTCCCGGACCACACGTCGTGGCCGCCGTTGCCGGCGGAGCTGTACGAGGACCTTGACCACCCCGCTCACTAGCCCCTGTGGGTAGTAGTTTTGCCTGGGGGTGAGCTATGGTATGAGTGTGCGGGGAGTGATGACCCACGTACAGCAGATGCGCCAGCATGCATCGCCCTTCGAGGATCCGCGCACCGACTCCCCGCCTGTGGGACGGTGCGCGGTTTTCTTTTTTCACCGTGGCCAGCGACAATACGGAGGCAAGACCCCTTTTTGGGGGGTATATTATCCCCGACGTAACACCTTCAGGCTTCTCAGCGGTAGTCTCGGTGAAGCAACGGAGCATGAGCCTCGTTGCAGCCATATACTTCTATCGAAAGGCATTACCATGCTGGAAATCATTGGAAACATCGTCGACGCCGTTGCCGGCTTCTTCACCCAGGCCATCGACCTGGTCGCCGGCTCCATCGGTCGCGGCGAGGCCAAGTAGCCTCAACCGCTTCGGCGGTGTCTGATCCCCTCCGGGCTTCGGCCTGGAGGGGGTCTTTTTGTGTTCCGTGAGTTTTCGGCCTGTATCCTCGGTTACGGGTCGGCGCCAACGTCGGCCCCGTCGGGATTGTGTTGTCCTGGCTCCTTGGGTGCCCCCTCGCGATCGATTGGTCTCTGCCGCGAGGGGGTATCGGGGGTCACGCGTCATGGTCGCCGTTGCTGGTGAATTCTCACGAGAACCTGCACCATCCCCCGAACTAGCGCCCGTGCGGAGTAGGTTGTCCTGGGATTGCGTTACGTTGTGCGTGTTCGGGGACGGATCGATCACGCGCAGCAGATGCTCCAGCATGCATCGACCTTTCGGGACTCCGCGCACCGACTCCTCGCAGTGGGGTGGTGCGCGGTTTTCGTTTATGCCTTTTGTCCTGCGACGACGACGCGTCGGCACCCCTTTTTGGGGGCGTATGTTATCGGCAGCGTAGCGAGTTCAGGGTCCTTATCGGTAGGGCCGGTGAAGCAACGGAGCATGAGCATCGTTGCAACCATGTACTTCTATCGAAAGGTATCCCCATGCTGGAAATCATCGGAAACATCGTCGACGCCATCTCCGGTTTCTTCACTCAGGCCATCGAGCTCGTCCGCGGCTCCATCAACTAAGAGCCCGTCGCCTCTGGCGACAAAAGCCCCCGCACTTCGGTGCGGGGGCTTTTTTGCGTTCCGGGGACACCGGCACCGGTGCCCGGTACGCTGATCTTCGGCGGGGGACCATCGGGGTCGCTCCGCCAGGGTTGAGCGCCGCCGATCCCCCTAGGCGTGCAGCTCCCCGACAGTCCCCTTCGTCTCCGCGACGGTGGGGGCTCTCAACTTCGTCGGGAAAACTATTGCCGTTATTGGCTGGCTACAGACGTTTGGCGACTATGCTCAACAGTGCGGGAGATAGGTGAACACTTGACCCTGCCGGCCCCCACCGTCTCCCCCGACGGTGGGGGTCTTACTTGCGTCCGGGGGCCCGCGCAGGTCGGCCCGTGCCCGGCGCGAGGGGAGGGGCTCATCCCGCATCCATCCCATAGGAGACCCGCGAGACCCCCATTTCGACGCGACTGGCGAGACTGGCGGGAACGTTCTGACCTGCATCGATGATAAAAACACTGGTGGACAATCCTGACCAGTCGTTGCAGGTGAAGCAGTGGGCGAACAGGGCGACCGGGACGCCGGCCTCACGGAACTCCTGCGGGGACAGCCCGCGCGCGTCGCCGGGCAGGTCCACGGTGCCGGTGATCACGGGCACGGGGCGTCCTGCCACGTCGGCACCGCGGAACTCGACGTCGACGGAGGTCACGCTTCTCGAAGTCACCCGGCCCACAGTAGTGCCCCGCGGTAATGCCGCAGTAGTGCCCCAGTGGTGTGCCGCACGGGCGCGTGCCGACTATCCTTGCAACCGACAGCGTGCGAAGCACGACCCCTGAGACATGCAGCAAGCGGAGGCGAGGATGGCCGGATTCGGCTGGTTCTGGAAGGCCATGGGTTCGTCGGCGACGGCGAACCAGAAGAAGTCGAAGACGATCGTGTCCGAGTCGGCGAAGGCCGTGGAGCGACTGTCCGGCGCCACCGACGCCGAGGTCGTGGAGATCGCCCGGTCCTGCGTGACCGCCGGAGACACCCCCTCGGTGGACGACGCACCGCTGCTGCTCGCGGCGATGCGGGAGGGTGCCGAGCGCACGATCGGCATGCGGCCGTTCGACGTCCAGCTGCAGGGCACCCTGCGCATGCTCGTCGGTGACGTGGTGGAGATGGCCACCGGTGAGGGCAAGACCCTCACCGGTGCGATGACCGCGGTGGGCTACGGCCTGCAGGGGCGCAAGGTGCACCTGATCACCGTGAACTCCTTCCTCGCCGGCCGCGACGAGCAGTGGATGGGCCCGCTGCTCGATTTCTTCGGCCTGACCCACGGCGCCATCGCCGAGGAGTACGGGGCCGACGAGCGCCGCGACGTCTACTCCCGTGACGTGGTCTTCGGTGCGGTCAACGAGATGGGCTTCGACGTGCTGCGCGACCAGCTGATCACCCGCCGGGAGGACGCGGTGCGTACCCCGGCCGACGTGGCGGTCATCGACGAGGCGGACTCGGTGATGGTCGACGAGGCGCTGGTGCCCCTCGTGCTCGCCGGATCTGAGCCGGGGCCCGCCCCGACCGGCCAGATCACCGACCTGGTGCGCCGTATGGAGGAGAACCGGCACTTCACGGTCTCCGGCGACCGCCGCAACGTGTTCCTCAGCGACTCCGGTGCGCGGTTCGTGGAGAAGGGCCTCGGGATCGAGTCCCTCTACGGTGCCGGTGACGATGCCCGTGCTGCCAGGGACGCCGGGGATGCCGGGGACGGTGCGGATACAGAGGACGGCGCGGATGGTGCAGACGCTGTGGACGCTGTGGAGGCGGTGGACGGTGCGGACGCGGGTGCCCTGCTGTCGCAGGTCAACGTCGCGCTGCACGCCCAGCACCTGCTGACCCGCGACGTGCACTACATCGTGCGCGACGGCAAGGTCGCCCTCATCGACGGCTCGCGTGGCCGCGTCGCCGAACTGCAGCGGTGGCCGGACGGCCTGCAGGCCGCCGTGGAGGCCAAGGAGGGCCTGCAGGTCACCGACGGCGGGCGCATCCTCGACCAGATCACCGTGCAGGCGCTGCTCGGGCTCTACCCCCGTAAGTGCGGCATGACCGGTACCGCGGTGGCCGCCAGCGACCAGCTGCGCCAGTTCTACGAGCTGTCCGTCAGCGTCATCGACCCCAACCTGCCGAACCGTCGATTCGACGAGGCCGACCGTGTCTACACCACCGAGGAGCAGCGCGACGCCGCCGCCGTGGACCACATCGTGGAGGTCCAGGGCACCGGTCAGCCCGTCCTCGTCGGTACCCAGGACATCGCCGAGTCCGAGAGCGTGGCCGAGGCTCTGGCCGAACGCGGCGTGCAGTGCCGCGTGCTCAACGCCAAGAACCACGAGGCGGAGGCCGGCATCGTCGCCGAGGCCGGACGCGCCGGGCACGTCACCGTGTCCACGCAGATGGCCGGCCGAGGCACCGACATCCGCCTCGGCGGACGCGACGAGGACGACCACGAGCACGTCGTGGAGCTCGGCGGCCTGCACGTCGTCGGCATCGGGCGGTTCCGTTCCCAGCGTCTGGACAACCAGTTGCGTGGGCGTTCCGGGCGTCAGGGTGACCCGGGCTCCTCGGTGTTCTTCGTCTCCCTGGAGGACGACGTGGTCAACACCGGCGGTGCCGGTGAGGAGCTGCGCGCCGAGCCCGGCGAGGACGGACGCCTGGAACAGCGCAAGGTGCTGCAGTTCATCGACCACTGCCAGCGCGTGGCGGAGGGCCAGATGCTCGACATCCACGCCACGACGTGGAAGTACAACAAGCTGATCAACGACCAGCGTGAGATCGTCGACGACCGGCGTGCCAAGGTGCTCGACACCGACACCGCCTGGCAGGACCTCAGCTACCACGACGTGGAGAAGGCCGGACGCCTGCAGGCCGAGGGCATCCCCGAGGAGGTGCTGGAACAGGCGGCCCGGGAGATCATGCTTTACCACCTCGACGTGGAGTGGAGCGACCACCTGGCCTACCTGGACGACATCCGTGAGTCGATCCACCTGCGTGCCATCGCCCGCGAGAGCCCGATCGACGAGTTCCACCGGATGTCGATCGCCGCCTTCGGCGAACTCGCCGAGCGCGCGGTCGCCAAGGCGAGGGAGACCTTCAGCGAGGTCGAGATCACCTCCGAGGGGGTGGACCTGGCCGGCCAGGGACTGCACAAGCCGAGTGCGACGTGGACCTACATGGTCAACGACAACCCGTTGTCCAGCACCGGAGGCAGCGTGGTCGGCTCGATCGCGGCGATGTTCCGGTAGGGTCCGGCAGGTTTCCGGTAGGGTTCCGGATAGCCGCACGACCCCGCCGCACGGTGGGGGTACCCGGTTTCGGCGAGGCTTTCCGTAGTCTCGCGGGGCCGCCGGGTAGTATGGTGGGAAAGGCTTGCAGGCGTACCGTCTGCTCTTCTCATCGGCTCCAGCCGCGACCTGCGGCCGGAGCCATGGTCACACTGCAACAGATTCCAGGAGGAACTGAAACATGAGCGACAACACCGGGATCCCGGATGCATCGGTCGAGACGACCTCGGTCTTCCGTGCTGACCTCCTCAAGGAGATGGAGACCGGTGCGCAGTCCGAGTCCGCACCGGCAGGTGTGGAGGGTCTCCCGTCGGGTTCTGCGCTCCTCGTGGTCAAGCGTGGGCCGAACGCTGGTTCACGGTTCCTGCTCGACCAGGACACGACCGCGGCCGGCCGCCACCCCGACAGCGACATCTTCCTCGACGACGTGACCGTCTCCCGTCGCCACGCGGAGTTCCGCCGCAACGGTGAGGAGTACGAGGTGGTCGACGTGGGAAGCCTCAACGGCACCTACGTCAACCGCGAGCCGAAGAACTCCGCCGTGCTGAGCAACGGCGACGAGATCCAGATCGGCAAGTTCCGTCTGGTCTTCCTCAACGGCACGAAGGACGCCTGAGGTCCACCCTCTTCGGTAGTATCACCCCTGTCGACACCACGTCACCGGACCCGCACCTGATGTGAGGAGCACTGTGTCAGCGAACGCCGCAGCCGCCGGGCAGCCGCAGCCTGAGTCCCGGCCCACCGCCGGGCGGGTTCTGCCCACGTCGTCGATCGGGGACGTCCTCAAGCAGCTCCAGCCGGACTTCCCGGACGTCACGGTCTCCAAGATCCGTTTCCTGGAGTCTGAGGGGCTGGTGACCCCGCAGCGCAGCAAGTCTGGTTACCGGCGGTTCTCCCCGGAGGACATCTCGCGGCTGCGCTACATCCTGGCCAACCAGCGCGACAGCTTCCTGCCGCTGAAGGTCATCAAGGAGCAGCTCGAGGCGATGGACTCGGGCAAGGTCACCCCGGTGGACTCGCGTCGTTCCGTGGCCGGCACGGTCACCCCCGAGCAGTTCCGTCAGGCGACCGTCCGACGACTGACCCGGGCGGACGTCGCCTCGCGGGCGGGGGTGGAGGACTCGGTCGTCGCCTCGCTGGTGAAGATCTCCCTGCTGACGCCGGACGCGGCGGGGTTCTTCTCCGTCGACGACGTCGACGTGGTGCGCATCGCGGCGAAGATGGGGGAGTACGGGATCGACCACCGGCACCTCAAGACACTGGTCACCCAGGCGCAACGGCAGGCGGACCTGGTCAACCAGGTCGCCGGGCCGGTCGCGCACGGTCGTGACGAGAACGCCCGGGAGCGTTCCGCCGAGGTCAGCCGGGAGGTCAGCGCCCTGGTCGTCTCACTGCACGCGGCGCTGATCAAGGGGAAGCTGCCTCACTGACGCCGGTTCCTCCACGCCCCCGGCCACGGACCGTGGCCGGGGGTTCTCTGTTTTTTCCGTGCATGACACGCGTGTTGTTACACGGGTGTCGGGTGAATTCTCGTGTTAGCATTACCCTCGACCTCAGGTTGAGGGTCAGGGATGCGGATCCCCCGGGTGAGGTTTTCGTGCTCACCTGTTGACTCCACGGCCATCCCGTCTAATCTTGAGAGCAGTGAATCACAGGTGTGCAAGCAGACACGCCGAACAGAGGAGAATCAGCATGGAGCGCAGTGACGCCCGGGGCGAGTCCGGACACGAGCAGGGCACGACGCCCGCCGGCGAGGCTGTCCCGGCACCGCAGCAGGACACCCTGTTCGACGTCGAGGGTCCCGACCAGGAGGTCGGCTACCGGGTGACCATCGCCTGCCAGGTCGCCGGCATCACCTACCGCCAGCTCGACTACTGGGCACGCACCAAGCTGGTGCAGCCGTCGATCCGCACCGCACACGGCTCCGGCTCCCAGCGCCTGTACTCCTTCCGCGACATCCTCGTGCTGAAGATCGTCAAGGGCCTGCTCGACACCGGCATCTCCCTGCAGAACATCCGCCGTGCCGTGGACAAGCTCGGCAACCTCGGCGTGGACGACCTCGCCGGCATCACCCTGGTCTCCGACGGCAAGACCGTCTACGAGTGCCGCTCCGCCGAGGAGGTCATCGACCTCCTGGCCGGTGGACAGGGAGTCTTCGGCATCGCCGTGCCGGGCCTGATGAAGGAACTCAGCGGCACGATCACCGCCTTCCCCTCCGAGCCGGCCGAACCCGTCGTTCAGCCCGACGGCGCCTTCGACCCCGCCGACGAGCTGGCCGCCCGCCGTCTGAAGAAGTCCTCCTAGCCAGATCTCTCAGCCCAGAGGCACATCCGCCAACACGCCCGCGACCCTGCTCAGCCAGGGGGACGCGGGCTCAGCTGTAACTGATTCCCCTGTGCCTTCTGCATCGGCCTTCTCCGCGAAGTCAGCCGCAGCCCGGGCCTGGTTCTCGTCCACCGCAGGGGAGGACCCGAAGGCCACCAGCGGGAACTGCACCTCGCCGACGGTGGCATCGTTTCCGCCAGCCTGCTCGCCGAGCAATGACGCCGAGGAGAGCACCGGCAGGTTCTCGTCCACGGCGGCCTGAACGTCCGGCGCCGCCCGCAGTGCCTCCAGCGTGGCGTCCGACTCCATGTCCAGGGGGACGCCGGCCGCTTCCGCGGCGAGGGCGGTGACCATCGACGCCGCACCCGTGGGCAGCACGGCGCGTGCCACGTCGGCGTCGGCCCCCTCGGGGACCCGGTGCACCAGGTCGTCCGACCCCACCACAGGCACCTCGTTCGGCGCGCCGGAGAGCCCCGAGATGAAACCGGTGCCGGCGGGGATCCACACCGGGGCGACACCCGGCTGCCCACCCCGGTAGGCCAGCGTGGCTTCGGCGGTGGAGCGTACCTCCACCGACGCGGTCACACACCGGTCCCGGACCACGGGTTCGGTGTCGTTGTAGTCGGCGACCAGCTGCCGGGCCACGTCCTCGGCCGCCGGGTCCGCCCACACGGTGAGCTCCTGATCGCCGTCGATGCAGGCGCCCTCGGCCTCGTCGGAGGACTGCCGGGAGGCCAACACGAACCACCCCACGACCAGCGCGACGACCAGGATCACCGCCACGAGGGCGAACCACACCCACCCGGCCACCCGGACCGGGCTCTGCGCTGCGCTGTGTCGTGCCATGGTCAGTCTCCGTTTCCTCGGGATGCCCGCTGCGTGGAGCGGAAGAAGTCGTCGATGATATCCACCAACGCCCGGCGCAGCACCTGGCCGCGCTCGGCGAAGTCACGCTGGCGGCGCACGTACTCCGCCCGTCCGTCCGGCGTCTCCACCGCGACCGGGGTGAAACCCCAGGCGGAAAGGTCGTAGGGGCTGGCCTCCATGTCGGTGCGGCGCACGTCGCACGCCAGGCGGAAGGTGTCCAGCCACAGCTCCCCGGGCACGAGCGGCCCGAGTTTCGTGGCCCACTTGTAGAGGTCCATCGTGGCGTGAAGACAGCCCGGCTGCTCCATGTCGGCCTGCGTCTCACGGGTGGGGTTCAGCGTGTTGCGCGGCACGGCGTCCTCGGTGAAGAAGCGGAAGGCGTCGATGTGGGTGCACCGCAACGTATTGGCCTCCACGACCCCGTCGGTGGCCTCGCGTCCGAGCCGCAGCGGCTCGGGGTGACGGGGTGCGTCCCGGTAGACCATCGCCCACTCGTGCATGCCGAAGCAGCTGAACCGCGCCGGACGCCCCAGCGTGGATGC
This sequence comes from Corynebacterium sp. AOP36-E1-14, assembly GCF_052377495.1. Lineage (NCBI taxonomy): Bacteria > Bacillati > Actinomycetota > Actinomycetes > Mycobacteriales > Corynebacteriaceae > Corynebacterium > Corynebacterium sp. AOP36-E1-14. The sequence goes on along the minus strand of NZ_JBQSWV010000003.1, from coordinate 128,954 downwards.
CAGCAGGCGGCGCATGTAGGTGAAGCTGGTGCCGCGCTTGGCCATCAGGGCGTCGGCGTCCAGCTCCCACAGCGCCGTTCCGTCCGGCGCGGTCGTCTCCCGCAGCGTCCCGGCGGTGCCGGGACGCTCGTCGCCGTCGGCGACCAGTGACACGCCGAAGCCCGGGTTCCAGCGGCCCAGCTTGCCCGGCGTGACCGGGTAGTAGGTGTACATGAAGTCCCAGACCGGGTGACGTTCACCGCGGGAGCGGCGTTCCCGACGCCCGGCGGTGAGTTTGTCGACGGTCGCGCGGTGGTGTTCCTGGCGTGCGCGCCACTGCTGCGGGGTGAGCACCGTGGCGGTCAGGTCTCGCGTGTCAGTCGTCATGGGTCCAGTCTCTCACCGTTCCCACGAGTTCCTCGATCACGTCCTCCAGGGTGATCACCCCGACGACGACCCCGCCGTCGGAGATCTGCGCCATGTGCGAGCTCGTGCGGCGCAGCTCCTTCATCGCGTGGTCGAAGTTCACGCCACCCTCCACCGTGATCAGCGGGCGGATGTCGTGCTCGTCGACGAGCTGGTCGGGGCCCGTCGAGGCGTCCAGCAGGTTGTCGAGAACGTCCTTGACGTGGATGTAGCCGAGGTAACCGTCGTCCGTCCCGGTCACGGGGAAGCGGGAGTAGCCGGTACGCGACACCGCCTCTTCGACCTGGCCGACGGTGATGCGTCCGGTGGTCTCGTCGACGGCGATGGTGTCGACGTCCGACAGCGGGATCATCACCTCGCTGAGCGTGCGCTTCGAGGAGTTCAGCGCCTTGGACAGGCGCGTCGCCTCGGACGGGCCGATGAGCCCCTCGGAGCGGGACTCGGCGATCATCTGCGAGAGCTCCGAGGGCGAGACCGTGGCGTCCAGCTCGTCCTTCTGCTCCACGCCGACCATCTTCAACGTCACCCGGGCGATCCAGTTGAGGAAGACCATCACCGGGTGCACCAGACGGCAGAACAGCAGGTGAGGGGAGACCAGAACCGTGGCAACCGTCTCTGGGCCGGCCAGCGCGATGTTCTTCGGCACCATCTCACCGAGGATGATGTGCAGCACCGTGACGATGAGCAGCGAGATCGCGAACGCCACCGGGTGGAGCAGGTTGTCCGGCAGCCCCACGGCGTGGAACGGTGCCTCGATGAGGTGCGCGATGGCGGGCTCGCCGACCTTGCCGAGCAGCACCGAGGCCACGGTGATGCCGAACTGGGCACCGGCGAGCATGATCGTGAGGTGCTCGGTGGCGTAGAGGACCTTGTCCGCCCGACGGTTGCCGGCGGCGATCATGTTCTCCAGCCTGTCGCGGCGTGAGGAGATCAACGAGAACTCCACGCCCACGAAGAAGGCGTTGAGGCCGAGCAACAGCACGGCGAAGGCGATGGCCCAGAGGTCACCCATCCTGACCACCTCCCTGTGCGGATTCCGTGTTGTCGGTGTCTGTGCCGGTATCTGCGCCGCTGTCAGGCACCGGGCGCAGATGCACCCGGTCGACACGTCGGATGTCCATGGACTCCACCGTCGCCTCCCAGCGCACCGGGTTACCGTCGGTCATGCGTTCCATCAGGTCGCGTTCGCCCCGGGGCAGCAGGACGCGGTCGCCTTCGACCGGGATGCGGCCCAGCGTGGTCATGATGAGTCCGCCGAGGGTCTCGTAGGGGCCGTCCGGGGCGATGTAGCCGCAGGCGTCCTCCAGCTCGTCGCAACGCAGCAGCCCGGACACGTCCCAGAACTGCCCGCTGCGCTGGACCTCGGAGTCCTCACGGTTGTCGTGCTCGTCCCAGACCTCGCCGAGGATCTCCTCGACGACGTCCTCGATCGACACGATGCCGGCGGTGCCGCCGTACTCGTCGACGACGAGCACGAGTTGCGAGCCCGCCGAGCGCACCAGGTTGAGCACGGCGTCGCCGCCCAGGCTGGTGGGCACGGTGGGAACTCGGCGGGCCAGGTCACGCACCGTGGTGGTGGCCCGTTCGTCCGCCGGCACGGTCAGGGCGTCCTTGACGTGGACGACACCGATGGTCTCGTCCAGGTCGCCGTTGACCACCGGGAAGCGCGAGTGACCGGACTCGTGGGCCTCACGGATGAGGTCGAGTGCGGTGTCGGTGGTCTCCAGGGTGTCCACGGTGGATCGCGGGGTCATGAAGTCCTCCGCGCTGGTGTCGCCGAACTTCAGCGAACGGTCGAGGATGCGCACCTTCGACTGGTCGAAGCCCTCCGCACCGGTGGAGTGCCGCACGAGGGCGGAGAGCTCCTGCGGGGAGCGGGCCGAGGCTAGCTCGTCTGCGGGCTCGATGCCGAAACGTCGCACGATCATGTTCGCCGCGTTGTTCATCAGCTGGATGAACCGGTGGAAGACGGTGTTGAAGATCCACACCGGCCGCGTCAGCAGCCGTGCGGTCTGCAACGGGTTGGCGATCGCCAGGTTCTTCGGCACGAGCTCGCCGAAGACCATCGACAGGATCGTGGCGATGACCAGGCTCAGCACCAGCGCCACCGAGGTCGACGCGGAGGCGCCGAGCCCGACGAGTTCGAGCACCGGGGTGAAGAACTTCGCCAGGATCGGTTCGGCGAGGTAGCCGGTGGCCAGGGTGGTCACCGTGATGCCCAGCTGGGTGCCGGACAGCATGAAGCTCAGGCCGCTGTGGGCCTTCTTGACCATGTGCGAGGCGGCGTCGCCGCGTTCGGCGATGTCGTCCTCGATCGTCGAGCGCTCCAGGCTGGTCGTGGAGAACTCCACGGCCACGAAGATCCCGGTGCCGGCGGTCAACAGGACGAAGCCGACCAGCCCCAGGATGCTGAGCAGGATGTCCATCCCAGTCCTACCTGTCCAGCCCCAGCTCGCCGAGGTAGGCGGTGAGGCCGTGACGGTCGAGCACCCACACGGTGGGGCTCACCCCGGCCTTGCGCATCATCTGCTCGGTCTCACGCCGGGTATCCGCGGTGGTGAGCGTCAGCACGGTGCCGGACTCGCCGGCACGGGCGGTGCGTCCTGCGCGGTGCACGTAGGCCTTGTGCTCGGCCGGCGGGTCGATGTGCACCACCAGGTCGACACCCTTGATGTCGATGCCGCGGGCTGCGATGTCGGTGGCGACCAGCACCGTGGCACGGCCGTCGGAGAACTCCTCGATCGCCCGGGTGCGGGCGCCCTGACCCTTGTTGCCGTGGATGCCGACAGCGGGGATGCCGTCACGGACAAGCTTCTTGACTTGACGATCGACGGTGTGCTTCGTCCGCATGAACATGATCGTGCGGGTCGAGGCACGCCCGAGCTGCAGGACCACGTCGTTGCGGGCGGTCTTGTCGTCCACCACACCGAGGAAGTGGGACATGGTGTCCACCTTCGCCCGGACCTCACCGGTGGAGTGCGTGATCGGGTCGTTCATGTACCGCTGGACGAGGACCTTGATGTCCCCGTCGAGGGTGGCGGAGAAGAACAGGTGCTGCGCATCCGCCGGGATGTGGTCGACGAGGCGGCGAACCTGCGGGAGGAACCCCATGTCCGCCATCTGGTCGGCCTCGTCCAGCGCGACGATCTCGACCTGGGACAGGTCGAGGGCCTTCTGCCGGATGAGGTCCTCGGCACGCCCCGGGGTGGCGACCAGGAGGTCGACCGGACGGGCCAGGGCGGTGAGGTTGCGCTTGATGTTCACGCCACCGACGACCTCGATCACACGCTGGCCGACGGACTCCGCCAACGGGCGCAGCCGTCCGGCGACCTGCTGTGCGAGCTCGCGGGTCGGCACCAGCACCAGTGCGCGGGGCTTGCCCGGGCGCGAGGCACCGCCGGTGAGACGGGTGATCAGCGGCAGACCGAAGGTGAACGTCTTACCGGAACCTGTCGGACCGCGTCCCAGGACGTCCTTGCCCGCCAGCCCGTCGGGGATGGCGGCGGCCTGGATCGGGAAGGGGTGCTTGAGCCCCTGCGCCGTCAGCTCCTTGACCACCGGGTCCGGAAGACCCATGTCGGCGAAGAGTACCGAGGTGTCCACGCCTGCGGCCGGGCCGGTCGGAACCGGTGCGGCGACCTTGGGCTGGCGGACCTGCTGCTGCACCTTCGGCTGCTGGTTCTTCTGCTGGTTCTTCTGGGCGGGGCGCTGCTTGTTGCCCTGCTGGCCGCCACGCTTGGCGCCCTGCTGCTTGTTGCCCTGCTGCTTGTTACCCTGCTGGCTCCGGTTGCCGGAACGTCTGCCGGGATTCTCGGAGCCGCCGGCGGTGCCTGAGGCACCCGCACGACTGCCCCGGACGACCTTACGGCGCCGGTTCTGCCGGTTCTGTCCACCGGCACTGGCGCTTCGTCGTCCTTCTGATTGACCTGACACGGGTTACGCTTCCACCTCGCTGCGGTCGGCGGACCAGAGGGTGTGGAAGTGACCGTCGCGGTCGGTGCGCTCGTAGGTGTGGGCACCGAAGAAGTCGCGCTGACCCTGGATCAGGGCGGCGGGCAGCCGCTCGGAACGCAGGGAGTCGTAGTAGGACAGCGAGGAGGCGAAGACCGGGATCGGCAGGCCGAGCTGCGTGGACGCCACGACGACCCGACGCCAGGAGTCGATCAGACCGCCGACCTCGGTGTTGAAGTACGGGTCCAGCAGCAGGGACTGCACACCGGGGTCGGTGTTGTAGGCGTCCACGATGCGGTTGAGGAACTTCGCGCGGATGATGCAGCCGCCACGCCAGATGGTGGCGAGGTCGCGGGGGTCGACGTCCCAGCCGTGCTCGTCGGAGCCGGCCTTGATCTCGTCGAAGCCCTGGGCGTAGGCCACCAGCTTCGAGGCGTAGAGCGCACGCCGGACGTCCTCGACGAAGTCGTCCTTCGAGACGCCCAGGGCGTCCAGCGTGGTGACCTCGCCGGAGGGCAGGTTGCCGGTGGTCGCGGCGCGCTGGTCGCGGGCGCCGGACAGCGCACGGGCGAAGACGGCCTCGCCGATGCCGGTGGTGGGGATACCCAGGTCCAGGGCGGCCTTGACCGTCCAGCGGCCGGTGCCCTTCTGGCCGGCGGCGTCGACGATGACGTCGATCAGCGGCTTGCCGGTGGCCTCGTCGGTCTGGGAGAGCACCTCGGCGGTGATCTCGATGAGGTAGGAGTCCAGGTCGCCGTCGTTCCAGGTGCGGAAGATGTCGGCGATCTCGGACGGCTCGATGCCCACGGCGTAGCGGAGCAGGTGGTAGGCCTCGCCGATGACCTGCATGTCGGCGTACTCGATGCCGTTGTGGACCATCTTGACGAAGTGGCCTGCGCCGTCCGGGCCGATGTGGGTGCAGCAGGGGGTGCCGTCGACCTTGGCGGAGATGTCCTCCAGCAGCGGGCCGAGGGACTCGTAGGACTCGACCGGGCCGCCCGGCATGATCGCCGGGCCGTTGAGTGCGCCCTCCTCGCCGCCGGAGATCCCGGCGCCGACGAAGTGCAGGCCACGCTCGGACATCTCCGCCTCGCGGCGGATGGTGTCGGTGTAGAGGGCGTTCCCGCCGTCGATGATGATGTCGCCGGGCTCCATGGCGTCGGCGAGCTGGGAGATCACTGCGTCGGTGGCGGGACCGGCCTGGACCATGATCAGGGCACGGCGGGGACGCTCGAGGGAGGCGACGAAGTCCTCCACGGTGGCGGAGGGGACGAAGCTGCCGGTGTCCCCGAACTCGGCCATGAACGCGTCCGTTTTGGCGGAGGTGCGGTTGTAGACGGCGACGGTGTGATCGTGGTTGGCGAAGTTCCGGGCGATGTTGGAACCCATCACCGCGAGGCCGACGACACCGATCTGTGCGGAGGAATCTGTCATGGTGCACCATGATAGCGCCCACCCGTCCATCTTCGCCCGCGGCGGTCCGACTGTCGCTAGACTCACCGGGAAACACACCGGAGCAGCCGGAGCACACGTACGTGAGGGAGAGACAGACAGTGACGCAGAACGACACGGCCACCGGGCAGAGTGCAGCCATGGAACGGATGCTGGAGCTGATGGGCTCGGCGAGCTCCTCGGAGCTCACCGAGGCACAGACCGCCGAGCTCTCGGAGATCTTCGCCACGTCGATCCCGTCACTGGACCGGACGCTGGGCCTGCGCTACGTCGAGTTCCTCCCGGAGGTCGTCGTGGAGCTCACGATCACCGAGGACCACGTGCAGCCCTGGGGCATCACCAACGGCGGGATCTACGCGACGATGGGGGAGTCGGCCGGGTCCTTCGCCGGTTACATCGCCGGCGGCGGCGGTCTGGTGATGGGCACCACCAACTCCACGAACTTCCTGCGCCCCTCCACCCCCGGCGACGTGATCCGCTCGACGGCACGCGCCGTGCACACCGGCCGGACCAGTCAGCTGTGGCGCATCGAGCACGTCAACGCCGCGTCCGGCAAGCTGTGCGCCACCACGGAACTGCGGACCGTGGTGGTGCCCAGCAAGTAGCGTTGGCCAGCCCCGGTGACCCCGGCAGCCGTCCGCTCAGCGGCGGTGCGCCTGGTCGAAGAACTCGAGCTCCCACCGCGAGGCGTCGAGGAAGGCGCGGGCGGCCTCGGCGCGCTGACGCGGACCAGCGGTGGCGAAGGCGTCCTCCACCAGTGAGATCGCCTGCCGGACGCCGGCGGTGAAGTCCTCACCGGAGTAGCTGTCCAGCCAGGCGGCGTAGGGGTTGTCCGGCGTGGACCCCGCGGCGAGATCCATCCCGACCTCGGCGTAGAGCCAGTAGCACGGCAGCACCGCCGCCGCGCCGACCACGTGGTCGCGCGACTGCACGCTGCGCGTGAGGTGGGCCGTGTAGGACGCCGTGACGTGGGAGGGGGCGACGGCGGGTGCGTCGCCCAGCCACGTGCGGTGCAGGGACGCCTCCTCCTCGAGGCACTCCGCGGCACCCTTCACCCAGAACAGCGACGACGCCTGGTCCGGCGCGGAGGCCGCCAGCGCCGCCAGCGCCGGGGAGTACTGCGCCAGGTACACGGCGTCCTGGGCGAGGTAGAAGTCGAAGTCAGCCTTCTGCAGGGTGCCTGCCCCCAGGTCGGTGATGAACGGCAGGGCGTTGATCTGGCTCACCAGTGCGGACTGGGCGCGCCACAGGGCCGTGGTCCACGGGCCGGCCCCGGGGATGTGGGGGGTGACCTCGTCGTGCGCGGCGCCGACGGCGGCGAGCTCCCCGGGGCTGTCCAGCAGCTCCGGGACACCTGCGGTGAGCTCCCAGGGGGTGGTGTCCGAGGCCGCGGCGAGACGCCGGGAACGGTGCGTGTGGTCGACCGGGCCGTTACCGGTGCCGACGTGCAGGTCGTCGGCGTGGCGGATGGCCTCGGACAGCCAGCGGCTGGACCAGTGCAGTGCCGTCGCGGTGTCCTCCCCGGCGGCGAGCCGGGTCGTCAAGGCCGAGGACAGCGAGCAGCCGGTGCCGTGGGTGTTGTGGGTGGTGACCCGGGCGACGGGCACGGTGGTCACGGTGCCGTCCGGGGCGACGACCGCGTTGTCCGCGGTGGGGCCGGACAGGTGCCCACCCTTGACGATGACGGTGGTGTCCAGGTCCGCGGAGAGCCGGCGCCCCTGCGACAGGGCCTCGTCCAGGTCGGCGGCGACCTGGGTGCCGCCGAGCACGGCGAGCTCGGCGAGGTTCGGGGTGATCACGTCGGCGGCCCGGCACAGCTCGACCAGGGCTGCCTCGGCGTCCTCGGTGAGCAGCCGGTCGCCGCTGGTGGCCACCATCACCGGGTCGACCACGGTCACCGGGACCGGGTGTGCGGCCAGGTAGCCGGTCACCGTGCGGGTGATCTCGGCGGTGCCGAGCATGCCGATCTTCACCGCGTCCACGGTGACGTCGTCGAAGACGGCGTCGAGCTGGGCGAGGAGGAAGTCGGTGTCGGGTGCGTGGACCTGCCGCACGCCGTGGGTGTTCTGTGCGACGAGTGCGGTGACCACGCTCATGGCGAAGCCGCCGGCCTCGCCGATGGACTTGATGTCGGCCTGTGCGCCCGCGCCCCCGGTGGGGTCGGTGCCGGCGATGCTGAGTACTCGGGGGATCATGTGTGGGCCTCACTCGTCTGGGGGCTGGTGCCGGTGTTCTCGTACAGGGTGCGCAGGTCGCGGGCGGCCGCGGCGGGGTCGTCGGCGGCCATGACCGCCGAGACCACGCAGATCCCCGCCACGTCGGACGCACCCAGCGCGGCGGCGTTGGCGGCGTTGACGTGGCCGATGGCCACCGACGGGATCCCCAGCTCCAGGGCGTGGGCGGCCAGGTCGTCGACGCTGCCGGGGCCGGTGACCCCGAGCGCGCGACCGGTGTCGGTCTTGGTGTCGGTGAGCTCCACCGGGCCCAGTCCGAGGACGTCCGGCGGACGCACCCCGTCACGCATGAGCGCGGCGATCCGGTCGACCTGGGCGTGGTCGTCGACGGACAGTCCGATCATCAGGTCGTCGGGCAACAGGTCCCGGGCGGTGGGGTAGTCGATGTCGTCCTGCCCGATGTGCAGGTGCAGTCCGAGCCGGCGGGCGGTGTCGATCCGGTCGTTGACGAACAGGGGCACGCCAGTTCCGGCGAGCACCTCGGCGAGCTCGGCGGCGCGCGCGGTGAACTCCTCGTCGCCGAGGGTCTTGTCCCTGAGCTGGACCACACTGACCCCGCCCTGCACCGCCCGGGCGACGACGCCGGCCACGGCGTCGCGGCCACCGCCGAGTTCCGGGTCGGTGACCAGGTAGAGACCCCAGTCCACGCGGGAAGGGGCGGGGACGCTCACCGGGGTCATTCGGCGGTCTCCATCGCCGAGACGAGCCCGGGGACCAGGCCCGGGTCCTGCGAGACGGTGTCGAGTGCGTCGAGCCAGGCGACGGCGAAGCCGCCCGGGCCGCGCAGCTGTCCCGAGTCGTCCCGCGCGGCGAGCGTGCCGGCGGCACCGACGTGGGCGTGGGCGGCGAGGACGGCGTCGTGCGCGTCAGTACCTGCTGAGGCGGCTGCGCCGAGATAGGCGGCGGTGAGCGCGCCGAGGGAGCAGCCCGTGCCGATGACGCGTTGCATCATGGGGTCGCCGGAGGTCAGCCACGTGACCCGTCCGGTCGAGACGATGAGGTCGCGCGCGCCGGAGACCGCCACGACCCCGCCGGTACGTTCCGTCAGAGAGCGTGCGGCCTGCAGGGCGGTGTCGACCTCGTCGGTGGCGTCGACGCCGCGTCCTCCGCCGGAGCGTCCGGCCAGGGCGATGACCTCGGAGGCGTTGCCGCGCACGGCGGCGGGACGACGCAGGACGACCTCACGGGCGAACTCGGTGCGCGCCGCGGGGCCGCCGCAGGCCACCGGGTCGAGGACCCAGGGGGTGCCGGCGGCGTTCGCACCGCGCACGGCCTCGCGCATCGCGGTGTACTGGGCGGCGGTGGGGCTGCCGGTATTGACCAGCAGGCCCGAGGCCAGGGCCGCGAACTCGGCGGCCTCCTCAGGTGTGTCGACCATCGCCGGGGCGGCACCCGCGGCGAGGAGGACGTTGGCGGTGACCTGGGGGACGACCTGGTTGGTGATGCACTGCACCAACGGCTGGTCCCGACGCAGGGAACTGATGATGTCAACGGTGGTGGCGAGCGTGTCTGACACGGACCATCCCTTCGCTAGTTCGAACTAGAGCAGGTTCTACGGGTGTGATCTCAGCGCGGGTCGTTCCGCGCACCCCGAGTCTCAGCAGTCCAGCCTACCGTGTGTGCGCACACGCGAAAGCCCGGGGCCGTCGAGAGGGAACGGCCCCGGGCTTGATCCGGAGGTGCTAGCCGGAACTAGCCGAAAACTAGTCGGCTATTAGTCGGCCACGGCGCGGGTGTCGCGACCGTCGCCGAACTTGAGGTTGTCGCGGACCTCGATGGAGCGGATGTCCTGCTCGTCCTCGAGGGTGCGCAGCTTGCGCAGCGCGTTGCGGGCGTGCAGCTGCTGGCGGGTGGCCACCAGGTGCCAGCGGTTGGCCGAGAGGGTGTTGAGGCCCCAGCTGAAGGCGGCGACGAAGCGGTTGCGGAAGCCGACCATGAACATCAGGTGCACGGCGAGCCACATCAGCCAGCCGATCGGGCCGGAGATCTCGGCCTTGTCCAGCTTCACCACGGCGTTGAAGCGCGAGACGATGGCCATCGTGCCCTTGTCGAAGTACTTGAAGTCCGGACGCTCGGTGGCGCCCTGCTCCACCTCGGCGCGGATGATCGAGGCGGCGTGCTCGCCACCCTGGATGGCGACCTGGGCCAGGCCCGGGAGCTTGTCGAGGCTCATCATGTCGCCGACGATGAAGATCTCCTTGTGGTCGCCCACGGAGAGGTCCTTGTTCACCGGGACGCGGCCGGCACGGTCGGCCTCGATGCCGTCGATCTGCTCGGCGATGTGCTTGCCCAGCGGGCTGGCGGCCACACCGGCGGACCAGATCTTGCAGTACGCGGCGACCGTGGTCTCTTCCTCGGTCTTCATGTTCTTCCAGGTCACGCCGTCGCGGTCGACGTTGGTGACCAGGGAGTCGGTGACGACCTCGACGCCGAGCTTCTCCAGGGTCTGCTGGGCCTTGCGGCCGAGCTTCTTGCCGAACGGGGGCAGGACCTGGGGGCCGCCGTCGACGAGCAGGATGCGGGTCTGCTCGGTGTCGGTGCGACGGAACTCGTTGCGCAGGGTGCGGTGGGCCATCTCGGCGAGCTGGCCGGCGAGCTCCACACCGGTGGGGCCGGCGCCGACGATGACGAAGGTCAGCTGGCGGGCCTTCTCGGCGGGGTCGTCGGTGATCTCCGCGCGCTCGAAGGCGCCCGTGATGCGGGCACGCAGCTCGAGCGCGTCGTCGATGCTCTTCATGCCGGGGGCGAACTCGGCGAAGTGGTCGTTGCCGAAGTAGGACTGGCCGGCGCCGGCGGCGACGATGAGGGAGTCGTACTGCAGCACGACGTCCTTGCCGCCCAGGTCGGCGGTGATGATCTTCTCGTCGACGTTGACGTCGCGGACCTCGGCCTTGACGACGCGGGCGTTGCGCTGCTTGCGCAGGATCTGGCGGATCGTCGGGGCGATCTCGCCGGAGGACAGCACGCCGGTGGCCACCTGGTACAGCAGCGGCTGGAAGAGGTGGTGGTTGGTGCGGTCGATGATGGTGACGTCGACGTCGGCGCCGGCGAACTTCTTGGCGGCGAACAGTCCACCGAAACCTCCGCCGACAATGACGACGTGGTGACGGCCGGAGGGCCGGAAGGGTGCGGTTGTTGTCATATCAGCGAAACTCCTCGTTCTGCGGTGACCGCGCGGGCGTTCCTACGGTGTCGGCGCCGGTGGTCATCACGTGTTCTCTCTGCGTTGTGTCTTTAGCACTGCTGCGTGTTCTACAGGGGGTCGGTGGACGCCGGTGTAGTGTCGTCAGCCGACGGACCTCCCGGTCGCGTCGGACCTGAGTGCCCATACTAGTGCCTGTCCTCGACGGGATCATCACGCGGGCTGGATGCGGTGGGTCCTCTCGGCGGGCCTTTCTGTTTCGGGTGCAGCCGGGGGTGGCCGATTGCTTTTGCCTAGAATACCTAAGACCAGCGAGGACGGAGGCGGACGTGACACGACCTGTCGACGACGGCCATCGCCGTGGCGTCCGACGTGACCCCCGCGATGCCCGCGAGAACCGCGAAAACTACGTCGACGCAGACCGGTGGCCGGGGGTGGCGCGGGCGCCGGAGGCCCCGTTCCTCGGTCGTCGGGCGGTGCACCTGCAGCAGCGGCTGGAGAACCTGACCCAGGACCACGGAATCTCGCTGACCCCCGGTTCCTCCCCCCGCTTCGTGGTGGACGACGGCCTGGTTCTCGACCGGGTCGTCGACGCCGGCTGGCTGGGTCTGGCGGAGGGCTACATGGCCGGGGAGTGGACGGCCGACCCCCTGCCGGAGGTGCTGGGGGCGCTGCTGACCCAACCCCTGGAGGGCGGGCTCGGACGACGCCTGTCGCGCCGTCGGCGCCGGGTCGCCGGTCATGTGCGCGCCGGCGACCTGCCGGACGCCCTCGTCGACATCTACGCCGGGCAGTCGCGTGCCACCGGCTCGGCGTTGTTCGCCTCCGGGACGAGGACCTCGGAGGTCGACAACCCGGAGCAGGGCGGTCAGCGTCCGCCGGTGACGGTGAGCTACCTCGACGCGCCGACGGACCCGGCGGCGGTGGACCGCGCCGACCTGGATTCCGCCCAGCAGCACCGCATCGACGCCATGCTCGACGAGGCGCAGGTCGGCCCGGGGCACCGGGTGCTGGAGCTGCCGTCGTCCGGCGGTGCGCTGCCGGTGGCCGCCGCGCGGCGCGGCGCCCACGTCGACGTCCTGACGTCCGACGTGGACCACGCGGAGCGTGTGCGCGCCTTCGCCCACGAGGCGGGCGTGGGTGGTGCGGTGCGCGTCCAGACGATCCGTGGGCCGATCCCGTCGCCGCGCCAGTGGTCGGGCACCTACGACGCGGTCTTCAGCGTGGAGCGCATGGAGACCCTCGGCAACGACGGCACGATCCACTTCCTGCGCGCCGTGGAACGCATGCTCGCCGGTGACGGGATCGCCGTCGTCCAGTCGGTGGTGCGTCCGACGGACCCCGTCGACGGGGAGGACCAGGATCTCCGCCCGCCGGAGGCGAGCGTGACCGAGAGCCTGGACGTGATGCGCGCCTACGTGTGGCCGGCGTTGGAGTACCCCACGCCCACGCACGTGACGGCGCAGGCCAACCGTGCGGGACTGCGTCTCACGGCGCGCAACCGGATGGGGTCGCACTACGCCACGACGCTGGCCCTGTGGCGCTCGGCGTTCACCGCCCGCGAACGTGCGGCGGCCGCCGCCGGTTTCGACGCGGTGTACCGCAGGCTCTGGAACTACCAGCTGGCCCTGCACGAGGCACTCGCGCGGGCAGGTGCCCTGGACTGCGAACAGTTCGTGTTCCGCCGTAACTGAGTCCGCTACACGGAGTAGAGGTCGGAGTCCTTCGTCTCTGGCATCAGGCGGATGGCCACGAGGCTGATCAGCACGACCACGGCCAGGTAGATCCCGACGGCCCACGGGCCGTACGCGGTGGCCAGCGCCACGGCGATGAAGGGGGCGACGGCGGCACCGAGGATCGAGGAGACGTTGTAGGCGATCCCGGAGCCGGTGTAGCGCACGTTGGTGGGGAACATCTCGGGCAGCACGGCGGACATGGAGCCGAAGATCAGGCCCATCAGGAACATGCCGATGCCGAGGAAGATCCCGGCCTTCACCTCGCCGGAGGTCGCCGGGTCGAGGAACGCCTGGAAGGCGCAGGCGTAGAAGAGCACCAGCACGGAGACCACAGTGAGGTAGCGGCGTCGGCCCACGGTGTCGGAGAGGTAGCCGGCCAGCGGGATGCCGACGACGAAGAACATCACCGTGATCAGCTGGATGACCAGGAAGTGGTTGTAGGGGATGCCGAGGCCTTCGCCGGCCTCACGGTCGCCGATGCCGAAGGACAGGAACCAGGTGGTCACCAGGTAGAACAGCGTGTAGGTCGAGACCATCACGAAGGTGCCGAGGATCAGGGGACGCCACGCGGTGCGGAAGACCTCGACGGTGGGGACCTTGACGTCCTCGCCCTTGTCCAGGGTGTCCTGGAAGACGGGGGTCTCCTCGAGCTTGAAGCGCACGTACAGGCCGATGGCCACCATCACCGAGGACAGCAGGAACGGCACGCGCCAGCCCCAGGTCATGAATGCGCCACCGGGCTCGCCGTGGGTGTGGTCCAGGCCCAGGACGAGGATGAGGAACAGGCCGTTGGCGAGGATGAAGCCGAACGGTGCGCCGAGCTGCGGCCACATCGCGGCACGGGCCCGCTTGCCGTCCTCGGCGTTCTCCGTGGCCAGCAGGGCAGCGCCCGACCACTCGCCGCCCAGGCCCAGACCCTGGCAGAAGCGCATGAGCGCCAGCAGGGCCGGGGCCCACAGGCCGATGGGCAGCAGGCCGATGATGAAGGTGGCGACGCCCATGGTCAGCAGGGCGCCGATGAGCGTGGCCTTGCGCCCGATGCGGTCACCGAAGTGGCCGAAGAGCACCGAGCCGACGGGGCGGGCGACGAAGGCCAGCCCGAAGGTGGCCAGGGAGGCCAGCAGCCCGATGGTGGAGTTCTCGTTCTCCGGGAAGAAGAGGTGCGGGAAGACGATGATCGCCGCGGTGGCGTAGGCGTAGAAGTCGTAGAACTCGATCGTCGTCCCGATGGTGGAGGCGAAGATCACACGGCTCTTCTTGTTGCCGTTCGGCCGCGCCGACGGCGGGGCGGGGTGCTCGGTGAGTGAGGTGGTCATGGGGCGGCTGCGATTCTCTCTTCGTCATTTTCGGCGGTTATGGGACGAGGGGAAAAATTACAGGTCTCACTCAGCGAACGCAAGCGTCCGTTGTGTGAGATATGTCGGTCCGCGTCCCATTCCACGGGCGAGCCCCTAGACTGCTTTCGTATGGGAGATAACCGTGGCAGCACAGACACCGTGATCATCGTCGGCGCCGGGCTCGCCGGACTCGTCGCCGCCTACGAGGCGCAGAAGGCAGGACGGGACGTGCTCGTCCTGGACCAGGAGAACCGGGCGAACCTCGGCGGGCAGGCCTACTGGTCGCTCGGCGGGCTGTTCTACGTCGGCAGCCCCGAGCAACGGCTCATGGGCGTCCACGACTCCGAGGAGCTGGCCTGGCGGGACTGGGAGAACTCCGCGGACTACGACCCCGCCGAAAACGACCGCTGGCCCCGGGAGTGGGGACGCGCCTACGTGCACTTCGCCGCCACCCAGAAGCGCGACTACCTGCGCGACCTCGGCCTCAACGTCCTGCCCACGGTCGGCTGGGCCGAACGTGGCAGCGGCGACGCCTCCGGGCACGGCAACTCCGTGCCACGCTTCCACCTCACCTGGGGAACCGGACCCGAGGTCGTCCGGGTGTTCCGCGAACCGCTGCTGGAGGCCGAGCGCGCCGGGCGGGTGCGTTTCGCCTTCCGTCACCGGGTCGACGAACTCATCGTGGAGGACGACGCGGTGGTGGGGGTGCGCGGCAGCGTGCTGGCCCCCTGCGACGAGCTCGGACGCGGCGTCGCCTCGCCGCGCGAGGTGGTCGACACCTTCGAGCACCGTGGTGCGGCCGTGGCGGTGACCTCCGGCGGTATCGGCGGCAACCTCGACCTGGTGCGCCGCTCATGGCCCACCGAACGGTGGGGCGGGTGCCCGGAGGACATGGTCACCGGTGTGCCCGCGCACGTCGACGGACGGATGATCGGCATCTCCACGCAGGCGGGTGCGGCCACGGTGAACACCGACCGTATGTGGCACTACACCGAGGGCATGGCGAACTGGGACCCGGTGTGGCCCGGCCACGGCATCCGCATCATCCCGGGGCCGAGTTCACTGTGGTTCGACGCGACCGGGAAGCGCCTTCCGACCAACATCTTCCCCGGCTCGGACAACCTGGCATCCCTGGAACACATCGGACGCACCGGCCACGGCTACAGCTGGTTCGTGCTGGACCAGACGATCGCGGACAAGGAGTTCATCTTCTCCGGCTCCGAGCAGAACCCGGACCTCACGGACAAGTCCTTGCGGAAGCTGGCCGGCAAGGTCGGCCCCGGCACACACGTGGCGGTGCGCAACTTCATGGACCACGGTGAGGACTGGGTCATCGCCGACGACCTGGAGACCCTCGTGCAGGGCATGAACGAGCTCACCGGTGCAGATGCTCCGGTCGTGGATGCGGACGTCCTGCGCCGTCAGATCGAGGACCGCGACAGTCAGCTCGACAACAAGTTCTCCAAGGACGCGCAGGTCAACTACATCGGCACGGCACGGAAGTTCCTCGGTGACAAGATCGTGCGAGCGGCCAAGCCGCACCGGATCCTCGACCCGGACAACGGACCGCTGATCGCGGTGCGGCTGCGCATCGTGACGCGCAAGACGTTGGGCGGGATCGAGACCGACCTCTCGGGACGCTGCCTGCGTGCCGACGGCTCGGTGCTGCCGGGCCTGTACGCCGCCGGCGAGGTCGCCGGGTTCGGCGGAGGCGGCATGCACGGCAAGAACGCCCTGGAGGGGACGTTCCTGGGCGGCTGCATCCACAGCGGCAAGCGCGTGGGTGAGGCGCTGGGCCAGGGGGCCTAGAAGCTCGAGAAGCTCGAGAAGCTCGAGAAGCTTAGGAGGCCTCTCCGCCGGTGGGGGTGCCGGACGGGGTGATGACGGGGAAGTCGGACCAGGGGAAGTCGATCCACTGGTCGGTCTTCTTCCACACGTAGTCCGGCTTGATGATCGAGCGCGACTTCTCGTAGATCACCGCGGTGCGGGCCTCGGCGACGGTCTCGGCACAGAACTCCTGGACCAGTTCCAGGGTCTTGCCGGAGTCGGCGACGTCGTCGGCGATGAGCACCTTCATGCCGGACAGGTCCACGGCCTCGGGCGTCGGCGGGAGCATCACCGGCTGGTCGAGGGTCTCACCGACCCCGGTGTAGAACTCCACGTTGATCACGGAGACGTTCTTGATCCCCATCGCGTAGCCCAGGGCACCGCCGATGAGCAGCCCGCCGCGGGCGATGGAGAGGATCAGGTCGGGCTTGTAGTCGTCCACGACCGTCTGCGCCAGGTCCTTGATCGCGGTGCCGAAGAGGTCGTAGGTGAGAATCTCGCGTTCGTCGCTCATGGCTCCACATCGTATCGTGTGGAGCCCGCGGAGGTGACAGCCTAGTCCCGGTTACGCGGCTCGGCGACGGTCTCGGTGGTGGGGCCGTCCTCACCGTCGGACGTCCACCCGTCCGACCACTGGCCGGCACCGTAGTCGTAGCCGACGTCGTTCCCGTCCTCGTCGGTGCGTCGGTACCAGTTGGTGACCTTCGCGGAGGTGGAGTCGAAGTGGGCGCCGGCACCGGCGCCGTCCTCGGTGCGGGCGACGGAGAATTCGAAGTCGTCCCCGTGCTCCTGCATGCCCTTGTACACCGCATTCTGGATGGCGGACTTCGCGTAGTTGCGCCGGATGGCGGCCGGGTCGGTCATCAGGTCCTTCACGAACGCGACGGCCAGCCCGATCAGCACCACGGAGAACGGTATGGCGATGAGGATCGTCAGGTTCTGCAGTCCGGTCAGCGCCGTCTCCCCACCGGTGAGCAGCATCACCACCGCGATACCCATCATGCACAGGCCCCAGAACACCACGACGAGCTTGTTCGGCGAGGGGTTGCCGCGCTCGGACAGGGTGCCCATGATCAGCGAGGCGGAGTCCGCCGAGGTGATGAAGAACACGGCGAGCACGAAGATGATGATGAACGGGGTCAGCCAGCTCAACGGCAGGTTGTCGAAGACGGCGAACAGGATCTGCTCGGCCGAGGAGTCGCCGTCCACGCCCTCGCGTCCCTCCTGGAAGAAGGTGATTGCCGTGCCGCCGAAGATGGTGAAGGCCAGGATCAGGATGAAGGTCGGGGCCAGGGTGGTCACCAGCGCGAACTCGCGGATGGTGCGGCCGCGGGAGATGCGCGCGATGAACAGGCCGACGAAGGGGGTCCAGGCGATCCACCACGCCCAGTAGAAGGCGGTCCACATCGACTGGAACTCCAGGGTGTCCTCACCCCAGGACAGCGAGCGTCCCATCATGTCGAGCATGTTGTCGGCGTAGGCCATGATGCCCGAGGGCACCAGGTTCAGCAGGAACAGCGTGGGTCCCAGGAGGAACACGAACAGCACCAGGCCCAGCGTCAGGGAGATGTTGAGGTTCGACAGGTACCGGATGCCTCGGCTCACCCCGGACACCGCGCTGATGATGAAGCACAGGGTCAGGAAGGCGATGATCATGATCAGCACCGTGTTGGTGATCTCCGAGGCGCCGGAGACGATCTGGACGCCCTGGCTGATCTGCAGCGCAGACAGGCCCAGGGTGGCCGCGGTGCCGAACAGGGTGGCGATGATCGCCATCATGTCGACCAGGCGTCCGGCCAGGCCGGCCGTCTGGCGCTCGCCGAACAGGGAGCGGAACGCGGAGCTGAACAGCGAGACCCGGCCGCGCCGGTAGGAGCTGTAGGCCAGCGCGCCGCCGACCATCGCGTAGAGGCCCCAGATGGCCAGGCCCCAGTGGAAGTGGGTCTGTGCCAGGCCGCGGTGGATGGCCTCGGGGGTCTCCGCGTCGACGGTGTGCGGCGGCGGGTCCATGTAGTAGGTCAGCGGCTCGGAGGGGCCGAAGAAGAAGATGCCCACGCCGAGACCGGCGCCGAACATCATGGCCACCCAGGCGAAGCGGGAGAACTCCGGCTTCTCGTCGTCGGTGCCGAGCTTGATCTGCCCGAAGCGCGAGAACGCCAGGTAGATCATCAGCACCACCGCGGAGACCATCACCACGTTGAGCAGCCAGCCCATGTTCCTGATGGCCCAGGAGAACATGGTCGAGGAGACGTCGGAGACCGACGACGGGCTCGACACACCCCAGACGATGAAGGAGACGATGAGCGCCGCGGTGACGAAGAAGACCGTCTTGTCGAGGCCGAAGCGGTTACGTTGGTCGTCGACGCTGATGCCCGGCACGAGGCCGGGGTGCATGTCGTCCGGGTAGCGTCCCGCCTCCGGGGAGGCGGGGGACGTAGGTTCCGGGGAATCCGGCACGGAGTCATTCCGTTCTCCGCCCGGCTGCGGACGTGTCGGGAGGACACTGTCAGCATTACCGGACGGGGTAGATGTCAGTTCGACGCATCATGTTACGGGATCGGCCCCCGTCAGCCCATTGTGCAGCTTTTCCGGACGGTCACCGCACGAGGACGCCGATCAGCGTCTCGTTGGCGTCCGGGTCGCCGTCCGGCGTCGGTTCGGTGAGGTACTGCTCCCAGGACGTGCCGGTGGGGGTGAGCCCCTGCGACCGTGCCCAGCAGATCACCTCGTCGAAGGCGCCGGCGAGCAGGTCGTAGTTGCCGCGGACCAGCAACGTGACCGTGCGCGTGGCGGGCAGGGTCTCTGCCGTCACTGCCGCGTCCCGCGCGCCGGGGAAGGCGGCGTCGAGCGGGACGGCGACGGAGATGTCGACGCTTGCGCCGGGGAGCGTCCCGGGGACGCCGTGGGTGACGGCCATCGGGGCGTCCGAAACGACGACGCCCGCGGCGTCCAACGCGGTGAAGATCGGCGGGAAGGAGCGGTCGTAGAACGTGGCCAACTCCTCGACGGCGACGGTGTCGCGGACGACGGCGAGATGGCGGGCGGGCAGGTCGACGAGCTCAGGTTCCGGCATGGGAATCCTCCTTGTGGGTGTCAATCTACCTGCTCGGCCCGCCGCACCGCACGGGGTCGGCGTCTGGCCAGCCACGCGGACAGCAGGACGACACCGATGCCGACGACCGCGCCGATCGCCGTCTCGGCGACCCGCGCGCCCAGCAACGTCGACACCGGCTGCGGGTGGGCGAGGAAGACCATCAGCAGGGCCAGCGGGGTGATGAACACCAAGGCCAGGGAGTAGTTGCGCAGCACGAACATCTCGGCCAGGAACTGCATCACCACCACCCACACGAGGATCTGCCAGGGCTCGCTGGGGAAGGACAGCAGAAACGCCGCGACCCCGACACCCAGGACCGTACCGGTGATGCGGTGCAGCCCACGCTCCACCTGCTGACGGTGTCCGGGCGCCGACAACGGCACCACCGCGGCCACCTGCGCCCAGTACGGGGAGGGGATGCCCGTGGCCGTGGCCACCGACCCGCCGAGCAGTGCGGCGAGACCGTACTTCGAGAACTGACGGACCATCGCGGCGCGCGAGTAACTCGGCGGCGCGTGCACCACCGCGTCCGCATTCGCCTCGCCCGCCCAGCGGGACAACGCGCTGAGCAGCACGCACCAGGACGCCGCGGACCCGGCGATGAGCAGCGCGCCCCACACCGGTGCGGTCACCGGTGCCGAGGCCACTGCCGTGGTGGCGAAGACCGTGAACACCGCGCCGGACGGTTTGAGGTCGAGGACCATGATCACCGTCGCCGTCACCGCGGCCACCAGCGTGCCCGCCAGGACGGTGACGACCGCGTGGGTGGTGTCCGTCAACGACTGCGAGGCCTGGGCGATCAACGCGCCGAGTCCCACGCACACCGTGAGCATCGCGCCGATGCCCGACTGCTGGCGCACCCGGGTGCGGGTGGGCATGTAGCGACCGTAGATCGAGGTGAACGCGCCGAAGGAGGCGAACAGCGACCATTCGAGCCGGTCGACCAGCAGGAGCAGCACGAGCGGCACCGCCAGTGACACGGCGATACGCACCGCCGGAGCCAGGTCCCTGTTGCCCGGCGCGACGGTGAGCATGCTGCGCGCGGCCTCCCGGAGGTGGGAGGTGCCACGGTGTTTCTCGGAAGCTGCGTTTATGTCAGGCACTGTTCGATCATAGGTCCACCGGTGACAGGCGCTCGCCGGTGGTGACGCTCAGGCGCCCTGCCAGACGGTGTCGAAGGGCGTGTTCGCGGTGACGCGGTGCTCGATGCCGCGGGTGACGAGATCCTTGGAACGCTGGACGGCCTCGACGATCTCGGTGCCCTTGGCCAGCTCCGCGGTCAGCGCGGCGGCGACCGTGCAACCGGCGCCGGAGACACGCTGCTCACCGATCTTCGGGGCGGAGAACCGGGTGATCTCGTGGCCGTCCCACAGGACGTCCACGGCCTCGTCGCCGGGCAGCTCGACGCCGCCCTTGGCCAGGACGTAGGGGACGTGCTCACCGATGCGCCGGGCGGCCTCCTCGAGCTCCTCGACGGTGGTGATGCTGTCCATCCCGGACAGGGTCTGGGACTCGAAGACGTTCGGGGTCACCACGGTGGCCAGCGGCAGGATCTTCTCCCGCAGCGCATTGTCGGTGTCCAGTGCCGCGCCGGGTTCCTGACCCTTGCAGATCAGCACGGGGTCGACGACGAGGTTGCGCCAGGAGCGCTCGGAGAGCTTCCCGGCGACGGTGTCGATGGTCTGCGGCGTGCCGAGCATGCCGACCTTGGCGGTGTCCATCGACTCCACCGGGTGGGTGGCCAGTGCCGCCTCGAACTGTTCGGCGATGATCTGCGGGTCGACCGGGTGGAAACGGTGGCCCCAGTTGTTCGCCGGGTCGAAGGCGACGATGCAGCTCAGGGCGCCGACGCCGTAGACGCCGAGCTGCTGGAAGGTCTTGAGGTCGACCTGGATGCCTGCACCGCCGGTGGCCTCGGAGCCGGCGATGACGAATGCGATGGGAGGTGTGTTCATGTACACAATGGTAAGGGCTGGTTTGGATCCCGTGCGCATGAGTCCTCGGTATCCCGGTGGGGCGTGGGGGCCGCCTGAACGCTACGACACCTCCAGCGGGCCGCCGGGGCTGTCGAGGAACTCTCGGAGGTAGGGCAGTCGGAAAGCCACCGTGCCCCAGGCCGGTGAGTGGATGATGTCCCTGTCGATCAGGGCGGCCCGCACCCTGGACAGTGAGGTCACCGGTTTGCGCAGTTCCTCGGCCAGGTCGTGGATCCTGACGCGGTCTGGGTGCTCGGGGTCGGTGGCACGGTCCATGACGGTGGCCATCGCGTGGAGGAAATCCAGTTGGGCGTGGGGGAGTGTGGCGAGTTCGGGTTGGTGCACCTGGTTGCCCAGCACCGGGATCGCCAGGCCGACGGCCTCCTCCACGGCGCCGGTGGAGACCGTGCCCGTCCCCTCGGCGAGGGAGATCCGCCAGGCCAGTGAGCCGATGAGCTGCAGCAGGTAGGGGTAGCCGAACGCCGACCGGGCGGCGTGGCGGGCGGACTCGGGGGAGAAGACGACGTCCGTCGGCTCCGCGGTGCGCTGCAGCAGGTCGACCGCGTCGTCCTGCTGCAGCGGGGCGAGCTGGTAGCGCTGACTGCGGCGAAGGAAGGTGGTGCCCGGGGCGTTGAGCAGCGACTGGATGCCGGCGGTGAGCCCGGCTCCGATGAAACTGACGGCGATGTCGTCGCGCACCAGGTCCTGGACGGCGGTGGCGAGGACGCCGATGTCGTCGGCGTCGGCGGCCTGGACCTCGTCCATGGTGATCAGGATCCCGGAGCGGTGCGCACCGGTGAACTCCGCGAGGCGGCGGAGCTGGGACGCCAGGGACGGGGTGACGGGTTCGGCGTCCTCCTGCTCGGTGCGCAGGGACCCGATGCCGGCGATGGACGCGCCGCTGATGCGCCTGCCCGGGCGGCCGTTCAGGGAGTTGATCGCCTCGGGGATGGCGGTGTCGATCAGTTCGCCGAGCATGTTCTTGTTGCTGGAGGTGCGCAGCAGCACCCACCCGTTGGTGCGGGCGATGTCCTCGAGCTCGTTGATCAGCGCGGTCTTGCCGATGCCGCGGGCGCCGTTGATCAACAGCATGCGGCCCGGGCTGCCGGCGTCGGTCTCGATGGCGTGGCGGTAGGCGTCGAGGATGGTCCCGCGCCCACTCCACACGGTGGGGGACTCGCCGAAGCCGGGGCGGAAGGGGTTTGCCGGGGAGGTCATGCCGGACAGTCTACGGGAAGTGGCTGGATAGAGTGGATAAAACGGATAGAAGCCCGACATGGATAAAATGGATAAGGCTCAGCGATTCGAGCAGCTCGACTACTTCACGCCGTGGATAGCGGAGAAGGGATCCCACCCAGGATCCCGGTGGACGGCCAACTCGATGTTCTCCGCGATCCGATCTGCGTCTTCATGGCCTGCCAGTTCCGATATCAGTGCGTGGGCCATGTCCATCCCCGCGGCAACTCCGGACGACGTCCATATCGGTGTCCCGTTCCCCTCATCGACGACCCACCGTGCCTGCGGGACCCAGGCCACCTGATCGCTCTGGGAGGTGACCCAGTCCCACGCCTTCTTGTTCGATGTCGCCCGACAGCCGTCGAGTACCCCGGCAGCAGCAAGCAAGGCGGAACCGGTGCACACCGAGGTGATGACCGTGGCGCGGTGGCAAATCTCTGCGAGGACGGTCAAGAACTCGCGGTCGCCGGCCAGCCGACGGCTGCCGTTCCCACCGGGAACCAGGACGATGTCGGGGCCGCCCGGGCGGTCCCGGACGTCGGTGTACCCGGTCTGGGCGGTGACTTCCGCACCCTGGGCGCTTCCCACCGGTTGCCCGGTCCGCGGCCCTGCGTACTCCACCGTCCAGCCCGGGGCGTGGCTGAAAAGCTCAATTGGGCCGAAGACGTCCAGCACCTCGAAGCCCTCGTAGAGGATCACTGTCACGGTCCTCTTCTGCGCGGTGTCGGCCGGGCTCACCATATCGGGATCACCCCAACTCCAGGAGTGACACGCAGCTCCGATTCGGCTATGGCGAGATCGTTGATGCTGGCTTCGCGCCGACGCATCAGTCCGTTGGAGTCGAACTCCCACAGTTCATTGCCGTAGGACCGCCACCACTGACCGTGGGTGTCGTGCCACTCGTACTGGAAGCGAACGGCGATTCTGTCCTCGTCGAACGCCCACAGGTTTTTCCTCAGCCGGTAGTCGAGTTCGCGCTCCCATTTCTCGGTGAGGAACCGGATGACCTCCTCGCGTCCGGTGACGTGGTTCTCACGGTTCCGCCATTCGGTGTCCGTCGTGTACGCCCGGGCAACCCGTTCCGGGTCTCGGGTGTTCCACGCATCTTCGGCCGCCTGAACCTTCGCGAGTGCCGTCTGTCGTGTGAACGGCGGGCGCGGCGGCCGGCTTGGTTGAGTAGCTCCAGGGGTTTCTCTCGTCATGTGGTTGACGCTATTGCGTGGACTTCCCGGCACGTGAGTGGCATAAATGCCACATGTCGAACATTTCACGCCATCGAGGTGCTGAGGCTCCCCACAAAGTGATGATCCTGGCGTTCCCCGAGGTCGTCGCCTTCGACCTGGCGACCGCATCCCAGATATTCGGCTTCCGTGGCGAGGACGAGTACGAAGCACTCGTGGTGGGGACGACTTCCACGGAGGTTCTTACCTCTACCGGGTTCACGATCGGTGGGGTCAGCCGACCGGAGGAGATCCTGCATGCGGACACCGTGGTTGTCCCGGGCTTCAACAGGTCTCTGAACCCGGCTGACCGGCCGACCCGAAACGCCCTTTCACTATTGCGTCAGGCACATGCTCATGGTGCGAGGGTCGTCTCGATCTGCACCGGCGCTTTCGCGCTGGCTGCGGCGGGGCTCCTGGACGGCCGCACGGCGACGACCCACTGGAAGGAGGCGGACGAACTCCAGCGCAGGTACAGCGACGTCCACGTAGACCCTGGGGTCCTCTACATCGACCACGGAGACGTCGCCACCAGCGCAGGGGTCGCGGCAGGCATCGACCTGTGCCTGCATTTGGTACGCCGCGACATGGGGGAGCAGGTCGCCACCCGGATCGCTCGACGAATGGTGGTGGCCCCGCAGAGGATCGGCGGCCAGGCACAATTCATCGACCGTCCCTCGCCGGAACCGCGGGGCGGTATCGCGTCCGTGGCGCAATGGATGACCGCACACCTCGGCGAACCACTGTCGACCTCGGATTGTGCGGCACGCGCGGGAATGTCCGTGCGGCACTTCCAGCGTCGGTTCACCGCGGAGGTCGGGGTACCGCCCGCCGAGTGGCTCACCCGGCAGCGGGTTGCGGAGGTGCGTCGGCTGCTTGAGGTCAGTGACCTGACGATCGGGGCCATCGCACACCGGACCGGAATGGGGACAGCGACGAGCCTGCGCCGGCACATTCTGCGTGAGTTGGGGGTCACTCCCACCGCCTACCGGCAGAGTTTCGGTCAAACCCACCACCCACCGGACTACTGCCGGTAGTCCGCCAGGAAGTTGCCCATGCGTTCCATCGCCGTGGCCAGCACCTGCTCCTCGGGCAGGAGCACGATGCGCAGGTGGTCCGGCGTCGGCCAGTTGAAGCCGGTGCCGTGGACGAGCAGGATGTGCTCGCGCTCCAGCAGGTCCATGACGAGTTTCTCGTCGTCCCGGATCTCGTGGACGTCGGGGTCCAGGCGGGGGAAGGCGTACAGCGCACCGCGCGGTGTCACACAGCTCACCCCGTCCATGGAGTTCAGGGCGTGTTCGACCACGTCGCGTTGCCGGGTGAGTCGACCCTCGGGCCCGGTGAGCGTACCGATCGAATGGTCGCCCTCGCCGGTCAGGGCGGCGACGATGGCGTGCTGGCCGGGCACGTTGGCGCACAGTCTGGTGGAGGCCATGAGGTCCAGGCCGTGCAGGAAGTCGGCGGCGTGCTCCTTCGGCCCGGTGACGACCATCCAGCCGGCGCGGTACCCGGCCAGCCGGCTGCTCTTCGACAGTCCGGAGTAGCTTAACGTCAGCACGTCCGGCGCGACCGCCGCCAGGTGGGTGTGGGCGGTGCCGTCGTAGGTGATGGCGTCGTAGATCTCGTCGACCAGCAGGGTCAGGGAGTGCTTCCGGGCGAGCTCGGCGATTCCCTCCAGGATGTGCGGCGGGTACACCGCACCGGTCGGGTTGTTCGGGTTGATGACCACGATGGCGGTGGTGCGCGCGGTGATCCGGGCCTCCATGTCTGCCAGGTCGGGGTTCCACCCGTCGTCCTCGGCGCAGCGGTAGTGCACGGGTGTGCCGCCGGCGAGGGTGACCATGGCCGTCCACAACGGGTAGTCGGGGGCGGGGATGAGGATCTCGTCGCCGTTGTCGACCAGCGCCTGGCAGGTCATGGTGATCAGTTCGCTGACCCCGTTGCCGAGGTACACGTCTTCGCGGCGCAGTTCCGGGAAGCCGGGGATCTCGGCGTAGTGACCGGTCACGGCGTCGAGCGCGGCAGGCATGCCGTGGGAGTCGGAGTATCCGTGGGAGGTCGGCAGGGCGCGCGCCATCTCCTCGGTGATGTGCGGCGGGGCGGTGAAACCGAAGGGCTGCGGATTGCCGATGTTGAGTTTCAGCACG
Organism: Corynebacterium sp. AOP36-E1-14; assembly: GCF_052377495.1. Taxonomy (NCBI): domain Bacteria; kingdom Bacillati; phylum Actinomycetota; class Actinomycetes; order Mycobacteriales; family Corynebacteriaceae; genus Corynebacterium; species Corynebacterium sp. AOP36-E1-14. Next base: position 103,197 of record NZ_JBQSWV010000003.1, on the reverse strand, counting down.
TCCACCCCGGCGCGTTCCATCTCCGCGGCGCGGGCGGCGACGGGACCGCGGATCTCGTAGAGGACGTTGCGGAGTTTCGAGGACTGCCGGACGCTACGGCGTGGGTGCCCGGTTCCGGTCGGTATCACTGGTGCGTACTGTGCGGTAGCGCTACTATTCACTGTCATGGCCCAGAGTAGCAGTGCGCAGAGTAGCAGTGCCCAGTTGGTGACGGAACTACGCCGCTGGATCGACGGTCGCGCGCCCGGCACACGACTGCCCGCCACCCGCACCCTCGTCCGTGACCACGAGGTGGGGCCGGGGACCGTGCAGGCCGCCCTGCGCGTCCTGGCCGCCGAAGGGACGGTGGAGACCCGCCCCGGCGTCGGCACCTTCGTCACCGAGGGGGCGGGCGTCAGACGCCTGCGCCCCGCGGACTACTCTTGGCAGGCCGGGGCGCTGGGCGCGGCGAACCCGGCCACCGCCACCGGCGACGGCCCGCTGCGTCCCACCCCGGACGACGCCGTCAGCCTGCACAATGGCTACCCGGACCGCCGGCTGCTCCCCGAGAAGCTCGTGCGCCAGGCGCTGGTCCGCGCCGCCCGTGGCGAGTACGCCGTCACCGCCGCCCCGCGTTCCGGGCTGCCCGGGCTGCGCGCCTGGTTCGCCCACGAACTGGGACGTCACACCCCACCGGGCACCGCCCCGGCCGCCGCGGCGGACGTCACCGTGCTGCCCGGCACGCAGAGCGGCCTAGCCGCGATCTTCCGCGCCGTCGCCGCCCCCGGCGACCCGGTGGTCATCGAGTCGCCGACCTACTGGGGCGCGATCCTCGCCGCCGGGGAGTCCGGCGTGCGGCTCGTGCCCACCGGCGGCGGGCAGGACGGCCCGGACCCCGTCGAGCTCGACCGCATCCTCACCCGCACCGGCGCGCGGGCCTTCTACGCCCAGCCGCGCTACGCCAACCCCACCGGCGTGACCTGGTCACAGGCCACCCGGCGCGGGGTCATCGAGGTGCTGGCCCGCCACGGTGCCTTCCTCATCGAGGACGACTGGGCCCACGACTTCGGCATGACCGACCTCCCCGAACTGCCGCCGTTGGCCGCGCTCGACGACGCCGGACGGGTGATCTACCTGCGCTCGTTGACCAAGAGTGTCTCGCCCACGCTGCGGGTCGGCGCGGTGATCGCCCGCGGCCCGGTGGGCGGGCGTATCCGCGCCAACGTCGCGGCGTCCACCATGTACGTCAGCCCGGTGCTGCAGGCCGCGGCGTTGGACGTGGTCGGCCAGCCGGCGTGGCGAACCCACCAGCGCTCCCTTCGCGCCCGGTTGCGCTCGCGGCGTGACCTGCTGGTCGACGCGGTGCGAACCCACCTGCCGGAGGCGGTGCTCACCCGGGTGCCCGCCGGTGGGCTGAACCTGTGGGTTCGCCTGCCCGACGGCACGGACCTGCACCGTCTCGTGGTGGAATGCGAACGAGCCGGGGTGCTCGTCGCCTCCGGTGACGGACTGTTCCCGGCCGAACCCGCCGGCCAGTTCGTGCGGCTCAACTTCGCCGGGCCCGACCCGGCACGCTTCGACCCGGCGGTCAGGACGATCGCGGAGGTGCTGCCGCGCTGTCGCTGAATTGCGCGCTGAGCCCTTCCAGCAGGACGGCGACGCCGTCGTCGTCCGCGGCGGCGGTGACCTCGTCGGCGGCGGCGCGCACGTCCGGCCCGGCGTTGGCCACGGCCACGCCGCGTCCGGCCCACCGCAGCATGGGGATGTCGTTGAGGCCGTCGCCGACGGCGAGGACCTCCCCGGGTTCCACGCCCAGGTGCGAGCACAGCCGGGCCAGGCCGGTGGCCTTGGACACCCCGGCGGCCATGAGTTCCACGAACGGGGCGCCGGACATCGTGAGCTCCACCCCCGTGTCCTCGGCCCGCACAGCCAGCAGTGCGCTGACCTTGTCGAACAGGACGTCCACCGGGACGTCCGGGTCGCGGAAGACGAGTTTCACCGCCGGTGCGTCCACCAGGTCATCGACGGTGGCGCGTTCCATCGACGCCGGGTCGCGGCTGTGGTCGGTGGCAGAGGCGAGGGCTGCGTAGTCGTCCTCGGCGATGAACCGGGCCCCGCACTCGCGCACGGCGGCGAAGCAGGCGCGCGGGAACCCCGCACGCACCGTGGCCACCACCCGACGCAGCGCGTCCGGCGTGGCCGCCGTGGCGAACAGGGGTTCTGCGCTCCGGTCGTCGGAGGTGCCCAGGTGGACGGCGTAGGCGCCGTTGCCGCACACGGCCCACCAGTCGAAACCGGTGCGCGCGTTCACCGCGCGCACGCCGACGACGTTGCGGGCGGTCACCGGCACGACCGTGATCCCGGCCCGACGCGCCGAGCGCAGCGCGGCGACGGTGCGGTCGCTGACCGTCCGGTCACCGCGCAGCAGCGTGTGGTCCAGGTCGGTGGCGACCAGACGGATCACCGGACGCTCACTCAGGCGCCTCACCGGGGACGAGGGTGCCGAGCTCGCCGCCGTCCTGGTCGAGCACGGTGAGCGAGTCACCGTGCAGCTCCACGGTGCTGACCCCGAGCAGCCACTGCGACCAGCCGTCCCCGCAGGCCATCATCGTGGTGGGGAAGGGGGCGACGCTCGCGCCGCCGGTCTCGCCGCCGGTCTCGCCATCGCTCTCGTAGGTGCTGCGGATGCCGTTGCAGGCGTCGCTGCCGGTCACCCCGCCCTCACCGTCGAAGGTGAGGTAGCCGTTGCCGTCGGGGTCGACCCACGTTCCTGTCAGGGACGAGTCAGGATCTGGGGCAGTCACTGTGGTGGCCTCCGTGCTCGGTGTGGTGGTGGAAGACGCGCCGCCCCCGTCGGTGTCGCCGCCGCAGGCGGAGAGGCCCACGGCGAGGACGGCGGCGCCGAGCGTCGCGACGAGGGCGGAACTGCGGCGGCGGTGCATCAGATCTCCGGGCGCAGGGCGCCGAGGACCCCGCCGTCCTCGTCGTGGACGACGAGCAGCGCACCGTAGTGGTGGACGCTGGCGGCGCCCTGCAGCCAGTCGCTCGTGGGCCCGGGGCACGCCATCAGCGTGGAGGCGAACGGCTCGACCTCGGCGACGTTGCCGTCGACGGTGTAGGACGAGGCGACGCCGTTGCACCCGTCGGTGCCGGAGATCCGGCCGTCGTCGAAGGTGAGTTCCGCGGCACCGGTGGGGTCGACGTCGACCCAGGTGCCGGAGAACGGGGCGTCGGGGAGAGAGGACTGCACCGGCTCGGCGGTGGCCGCCGGGGCACCGGCGAAGCCGACGAGGGCAGCTGTGGTCGCGGCGGTCATGGCGCCGGTCAGGATCTTTCGCGTGAGGGTCATTGGGATCCACTCCTCGGTGGGTCTCGGGGAGATGTACAGAGTTGTACAGGTTCTTACCGGACTCAATCGTCCGGCTCGGCGGCCATGTTAACTGCCCGAGGCCCCGGTGACGTCAGCGAGGGCGTCGTCGCGCAGGAAGTCGCCGGCCATCTCCACGGCGGGGCCGGAGGAGTCCGCGCCCTCGATGAACACGCAGAAGGCGATGTCGCCGACGGTGCCCACGAACCAGCCGTGGGCGTCACCCTCGCCGACCTCGGCGGTGCCGGTCTTGCCGCCGAGACCGTCGATGTCACTCAGCGACGACGCCGTTCCCGAGGTCACCGCCTCGCGCATCATCGAACGCAGGGAGTCGACGACCCCGGAGTCCAGCGGCTCCGGCTCGGCGCCCGTCTCCCCGTCCTCCCCGTCGGCGGTCGTCGCGGTGGTCTCCTCACCCTGGATCACCGAGGGGGTCACCATCGACCCGCCGTTGGCGACCGAGGCCTCCATCAGCGCCAGCCCGAACGGCGAGGACAGCACCTCACCCTGCCCGATCGCGGCCTCCACGCGTGCCGCACCGGGCTCGGTGACCGGCACGGACCCGGTCATGCTGGTCATGCCCGGGGCGTCGAAGTCCACGCCGAGGCCGAGCTGCATCGCCGTGTCCTTCATGTCGGAGGGCTCCAGGTCACGCGAGATCAACGCCTGGGTGGTGTTGCAGGACTCGGCGAAGGCGGTGTGCATGGGCACCGTGCCCAGGTCGAAGTCCTGGTCGTTGGGGATGACCCGGCCGTCGACCTCGACCTCGGCGGGGCACTCCACCTCGTCGTCGGGGCCTACGGTGCCCCGGCCCAGCGCGGCGGCGGTGGTCACCGTCTTGAACGTCGACCCGGGCGGGAACTGCCCGGTCATCGCCGGGGTGCCCTGCCCGTCGGCGGCGCTGTTCTGCGCGGAGGCCAGCAGCCCGCCGGTCGACGGGTCGATCGCCACGATCGAGGCGGCCCGGTCCTCACCGTCCATGGCGCGTTGTGCGGCGGCCTGGATGCCCATGTCCATCGTGGTGCGCACCGGCTCGGACTCCGCGGGCGCTTCCTGGCCCAGCACCTCGCCCTCGAGCCCCTGCTCCTCGTCGGCGGTGGTGGTCAGCGTCCAACCGGCGGTGTCGTCGAGACGCTGCTCCCAGTAGGCGCGCAGGTCTCCGTCGACCGGGGAGGACGTCCCGGAGGACGACAGCAGCCGGCCCTCCTCCCGGGACTCGACCCCGGGGACCGCGCCGAGGGCGTCGGCGACGTCCCCGGCGTCCTCCGGACGCAGCGAGAACAGCGTGGTCGCCTCCTCGCCGGCCTCGGTGATCTGCGTGGCGACGGAGTCGGTGTCCAGGTCGTCGATCGCCGGACGCGCCGCGTCGGCAATGGCGGACGCCTGCTCCTGCGGCTCCATCTCCTCGGTGGCCGCGGCAGTGAACACGGTCACCGTGGTCCACGACATCTGCGCGTCATTGCGCGCGTCGAGGACGGGCAGGTCGAAGGCGCGGTCGTCGGAGTAGGACACGGAGGTCTGCGGTGTCAGCGCGGAGTCGAGGATCTTCGGGTCCCACACCACCGGGTCGTTGCCGCCGTCGGTGGTGCCCAGCGAACCCTGCGAGGTGACCTCGTCGCCGGAGGGCACGGTCCACGTCGCGGTGGTCGCGCTGTCGTCGAGTTCGAGGTGGAGTGTCGTCTCGCCGATGTTTCCCTCGAGTTCGGTGAGGTACTGCTCCGCGGCCTCGGGGTCGTCGGTGTGCTCGGCGGCGCCGGCCCAGTCGCCGGCGTTGACCAGGTCGACGAACTCGTCGGTCGGCGAGTCGCTCCACGGCACCGAACACCCGGCCAGGACCAGGGCGCTGGCGGTGAGGCTCGCACCCAGGCTGGCCCTGACGGTGCGGATCGCCGTGACGGACGTGGGACGGTGGGCAGGCTTCGTCATAGCGCCAATGGTAGAGGCAGCCGCCGGGTATCGTGAACCGCGTGAGTGAATACGCAGACGTCAGCGCCGTCACCCGGACCGGCGAGAACCAGTGGAGCGCCGACATCGACGCGGGGTGGACGATCCTCGGCAACCCGAACGGCGGGTACCTGCAGACCGTCATGGCCCGCGTCGCCGTCGCGGTGGCGTCCGGGCGGGACGCCCACCCGCACGTCGTCGCGGCGTCCTCCCATTTCCTGCGCTCTCCGCGCCCCGGTGCGGTGGAGCTGACCGCCGAGCTGCTGCGCGCCGGACGCACGACCACGCAGGTGCGCGTGCGGATGAGCCAGCAGGGCGAGATCACCGGGGAGTCGCTGTTCACCCTCGGGGCGTTGGGGGACGCCGCGGTCGACTGGGCCACCGACGACCTCCCCGACCCGGGCGCGGGATTCGACGACTGCACGCGGTACGTCCCGCCGCGCGAGCAGTTCCCGGTGGAGATCCTCCACCACGCCGGGCTGTACCTGCACCCGGGGCAGAGCGCGTTCACCGAGGTCATCGCCGACTCCGCACCCCGTGGTCTCGGCGAGGTGCGGGCCTGGGTGGAGTTGCCGGACGGGGAGGACTTCACCCCGGAGTCGCTGCTGCTGGCCGCGGACATCCTGCCGCCGGCGACGTTCGACGTGCGCCCGGGCGGCTGGGTGCCGACCATCGAACTGTCCACCTACGTGCGGGCGACGCCGGTGCCCGGCCCGGTGAACGTGCTGCTCAAGGCGAACCTGGTCCAGGGGGACCGGGTCGACGAGTCCGCCACGGTGTGGGACGCCGACGGCAATCTCGTGGCCCAGTCCCACCAGTTCGCCGGCATCCGGTTCAGTTAAGAATGAGAAGGAGGCTTGCGCGATGAAGTACACCCACGGACATGGACCGGCCGTGCTGGCCAACCACCTGACCCGCACCGCGCAGGATTCGTTGGCGTTCGTCCTGCCGCACCTGCACCGTGACTCCCGCGTGCTGGACGTGGGCTGCGGTCCCGGATCGATCACCCTCGACGTTGCCGCCATTGTCGCCGGACTCGGCGGGTCGGCGTCGCAGGTCACCGGTGTGGAGAACACCGACGAGCCCCTGCGCGCGGCCCGTGGGCTGGCCGAGGAGCGCGGCATCGGCGCGCAGTTCGCGCTCGGCGACGCCCATGCGTTGCCCGTCGCCGACGGTTCCTTCGACGTGGTCATCGCCCACCAGGTACTGCAACATGTGGCCGATCCGGTCGCCGTGCTGCGCGAACTCGTGCGCGTCGCCGCCCCGGGCGGGGTCGTCGCGGTGCGCGACGCCGACTACGCCGGCATGTTCTTCCACCCGCAGCCCGAGGGGCTGGTCGGGTGGCAGCGCGACTACCGTCGCCGAGCCCGTGCCAACGGCGGGGAGCCGGACGCCGGACGCCTGCTGCCCGCCTGGGCCCGGCAGGCCGGCCTCGGCCCCGGGCAGCTGGGTTTCACCACCTCGACGTGGACCTACACCCACGGCGCGGGGGCGTCGTGGCTGGCGGACAGCTGGATCCGCCGGACCCAGGCGGCTGAGTCTGCTGAGGCAGCACAGGTGCAGGACGCCGCGGGGATCTGCGCCGGCTGGCGTTCCTGGGCGGCGGACGAGGCGGCGGTCTTCGTGATGCCGCACGGGGAGTTGTTGATCCGGGTGTGACCTGATGGAAGACTGGGCGCATGAGTAACCAGCAGCCCTACCGTCCTGACCAGAACCGTGGCTACGGTCAGCAGAACCAGCCGACGCGGCAGTACTCGCCCCAGCAGCCGCAGCAGGGGCAGGGCTACCAGCAGCAGTACCAGCCCCAGCAGCCTCCCCGGCAGCAGCCGGAGAACCTGTTGGCCGGACGCTTCGACACGAAGAAGGTCGTCATCAACCTGGTGATCCTCGGCGTGCTGTGCGCGGTGATCTCCTTCGCGATCCTGCTGGTCGTCGACCTCATCGTCTCGGCGATCACCGGGTGGGCGGCCCAGGGCCCCGGCGCGGCGGTGGTCTACGGGCTGATCGCCGGCATCGTCGGCGTCCTCGCCGGACTGCTGTACATCCCGGTGGTGGGCACGGGCAACGAGAACCTCTTCGGTGCGGCGATCCTGGCCCTGGCCATCGCCGCCGGGGTGGTCTACGTGCTGCTCGGCGGCCTGCTGGACGGCGACTGGAACACGCTCCTCACCCTCGGCGCGATCCTGTGCACGGCGGGTACCGCCTACGTCGCACCGGCGCGTATCGAGTCGGCACGTGTGAGGTGACCGGACATGGCCCCGTCAGCGTCCCAGGATGACCTCCGGGCGGAGATTCGTCGTGTGGAGCGCGGGGCGGGGGTCGGGTGGCGCCGCATCGTGACGGTGTTCGAGGACGCCGGGGGCGCGCGGTTGTCCCACGCCGAGCTGGCTGCCGCGGTGCACCCGTTGATGGTGGGGCAGGGGCTGGACAACCCGGGGTGGTGGGGCCAGGGAGCCACCGTCGCCTACGAGAAGCAGATCGGACGACGGGCCACGGGCCAGTCGAGCGGGGGAGATTTCCAGGTCGCGGCGTCGCGCACGCTGGAGGTGGCGGCCGTGGTCACCGACGGTGACGCGGGTGTGTGCGTTGTTCGCGACGTGGTCGGCGCGCTGGTGTCGGGGGAGGGGACGTCGCTGCGTCCGGTCGGGGAACCGCGGGTCTCCGACACACCGAAACGGTCCTACTGGCGTAGCGCCCTCGACGACGGGACGTCCTTCGAGGTCGCTGTCGCGCCGAAGGACGCCGCGGCGCGGCGTGTCGTGGTCACGCTCACGGTGACGGGGATGGCGTCCGCGGGGCAGCGCGAGGACGTCCGCAGCGTCCTGAAGGAGGTCCTTGCCTCTGTGTGAGGTGGGTGTACGATACCCACACACAGTTGGCTGAAGAGAGGCAAACCTTTGACGGGCACGATGCTGGATATCCCCTTGTTCGACGTCGCGGACTGGCGTGATGCACCCGCGGACCGGCGTAGGGCCCTGGCGGACCGCCTCGACCGGGCGATGAAGGACTCCGGGTTCTTCATGGTCTCCGGCCACGGCATCGACCCGTCACTGTCGTCGGAACTACGCGCGGCCGCCGCAGAGTTCTTCGCCCTGCCGGACGATCTCAAGGAGCGCTACCGCACGGTGGTCGGTGGACGCGGTTGGATCCGCACGGGCGACGAGGCGAACGCCTACTACGGCGACGTCCCCGACGTCGACAAGGCCGACCTCAAGGAGACGCTGACCTTCGGCCGTGAGCACGCCACGGGGGACGCCGACATCGACGAGACGTACTTCCGCGCCAACGTGTACCCGCAGGAGGTCCCGGCGCTCGAAGCGCTGGTGTCGCGCTGGGCCGAGGCGGCGCGTGCGCTGTACCGCGACCTGCTGGAGATGCTCGCCACCGCCCTCGGGCTCGACGAGGGCTACTTCGTCGAGCGGGCGGGGGATTCGCCGCACACCTTCAACATCAACCGTTACCCGGCGTTGTCGGTGGTGGGGCGGGCGAAGGAGGGGCAGTACCGTATCGCCCCGCACACCGACTGGGGGCTGGTCACCATCCTGGACCGTCAGCCCGGCTACGGCGGACTGCAGGTGCAGGGTGCCGACGGCAGGTGGCAGGACGCCCCGTTCGTGGAGGGGGCGTTGACGATCAACATCGCCGACCTGCTGGCCCGGTGGACGGGGGACCGGTGGCGCTCGACCCGGCACAGGGTGCTCGCACCGAGCGAGGACGCGCCCTCGGAGGAGCTGTACAGCATCATCGCCTTCATGGAGCCGGACATGACGCAGGTCGTCGAGCCCCTCGCGCCTCCCGTCGGTGGTGGGGCGGTCTACGCGCCGGTGCGTGCGGCGGACTACTTCACCGAGCGCAACGCCGCCGCGTCGGTGAGCTGAGCGGGGTCTGCCGGGTAGCAGTCACTGACCGTCCCCGTCGATGGCGGCGTTGAGACGCTCGACCTTTCCGGTGATCTCGCCGTCGTGCCCGGGCCGCAGGTCGGCCTTGAGCACCAGCGACACCCGCGGCGAGTACTCGCCCACGGCCTCGCAGGCGCGCTTGACGACGGGCATCACCTCGTCCCATTCACCCTCGATCGTGGTGAACATCGACGTGGTCTCGTGGGGCAGCCCGGACTCCCGGACGACCTCCACGGCCTTGGCCACGATGTGGGCCATCGAACCGTCTGGTTCCGGGGTGGTCGAGGGGGCGATGGAGAATGCGAAGAGCATGGCCCTACATCCCCAGCTTGTCCAGGGCGGTGCGCAGTCGGTCGACCGCGCCGTCCACGTCGGCGAGCTTGTCCAGGCCGAACAGGCCCAGGCGGAAGGTGGAGAAGCTCTCCGGCTCACCGCACTGCAGCGGGACACCGCCGGCGACCTGCACGCCGGCCTCCTTGAACTTCGCGCCGGACTTCACGGCAGGGTCGTCGGTGTAGGCGACGACCACGCTGGGGGCGGCGAACTCGCCGGTGGCGATGGCCTGGATCCCGTGCTCCTCGAGCAGCGCGCGGACCTTGGTGCCCAGTTCGATCTGCGCGGCGCGCAGGTTCTCCAGGCCACGTTCGCGGGCCTCGACCATCAGCGCGGCGTTGTGCGCGAGACCGTCGGTCGGCAGGGTGGCGTGGTACGGGGTGCGACCCTCGCCGTACTCGTCGGTGATGAACAGCCACTTCTTCAGGTCCACGGCGAAGCTGGAGGACGTCGAGGCGTTCACGGCCTTGCGCGCGGCGGGGCTGAGCATCACGTAGCCGGCGCAGGGAGTTCCGCTCCAGCCCTTCTGCGGGGCGCTGACCAGCACGTCCACCCCGGTGTCGGTCATCGAGACCCAGGACGCTCCGGAGGCGACGCAGTCGAGGACGACCAGGGCGCCGACCTCGTGGGCGGCGTCGGCCATGGCGGTGAGGTAGGCGTCGGTGAGCTGGATGCCGGCGGCGGTCTCGACGTGCGGTGCGATGACGATCTCGGGACGCTCACGGCGGATCGCGGCGGTGACCTCGTCGATCGGGGCGGGCACCCAGGTGGACGTCGGCTCGTAGCCGGTCTGACGTGCCTTGAGCACGGTGACGTCGTCGGTGATGCGTCCGGCGTCGATGATCTGCGACCAGCGGAAGGAGAACAGCCCGTTGCGGACGATGAGGGTGCGCTTGTCGGTGACGAGCTGGCGGGCGACCGCCTCCATCGCGTAGCTGCCGCCCCCGGGGACCACGGCGACGGTGTCGGCGTCGTAGGCGCTGATCAGAACGTCGCGGATGTCCTGCATGACTGTGGTGAACCGTGCCGACATGTGGTTGAGGGATCGGTCGGTGAAGACGACGGAGTACTCGAGGAGGCCGTCGGGATCGATATCATCGTGTGGGAGCTTCATGGTCATATTCTCCCACATCGTGAACTCAGTTTCAGCAGGAGGGGCCGGACTGCGGCACAGTGGTGGCATGACGATCTTCCACATTGCACGGGTCCCTGACTGGACCGCCGCCCTGGAGACAGGGGAGTACCGGGTGTCCACGGTGGGGCTGTCCGTGGACAGCGTCGGCTTCGTCCACGCTTCGACTCGGGAGCAGGTCGGGCCGACCGCCCGCAGGTTCTACCGCGACGAGGACGCCGCCCTGTGCGTCCTGGTCATCGACGACGACCGCGTCCGCGCGGCCGGCACAGAGGTCCTCGAAGAGGACGCCGGTGACGGGCAGAACTACCCGCACATCTACGGTCCGGTGCGTCCTGACTGGGTGACCGAGGTGCGTCCGGCGTCTTTCGGGCAGGACGGCCGCTTCATCTGGTGACAGGGCCTGGCCAGCAACCTGTCAGTCGTCACGGACGGGCAGGCCAGGGCGGTTCCCTAGCCTGATGGACCGTCCCTCGTCACCGACCTGATGGAGTGATCCGCCCCACCATGACGATCTCCGCACCGCACGACACCGCCGTCAAGACTCGCGGGAGTCAGCCACGTGACCAGCCCCGTGACCAGCCGCAGAGCAGGGCTGGACGCATCGCCGCGGTGAGTGCGCTCGTCATCGGGGTCGGGTTGCTGGTCTGGCAGTGCGCATGGGTGCTGGGATATGCGCGCGACAGCTACCTGCTGGATCTGGGCGTGTTCCGGGACACCGGGCAGGCGATCGTCGACGGTGGGGGACTCTACGGCGACGACCTGGACTCCCGCACCGGCTTCCCCTTCATCTACCCGCCGCTCGCGGCCGCCCTGTTCGTCCCGCTGACCTGGTTCAACGACCAGACCATGGAGATGCTCTGGACGCTGGCCTCGGTGGTGGCGTCCTGGGCGGTGCTGGCGATGGCTGCCCACCGGCTGCGACTGCGGTGGGCGCCGCTGGTGGCGCTGCCGATGCTCGGTCTCGCTCTGTGCATGGAGCCGCTGCGGGCGAACATGGAGTTCGGCCAGATCAACGTCTTCCTCGTGCTGCTGGTCACGGCCGACGTCCTCGGGTTCACGCCCCGTCGGCTGCGTGGTGTCGGGGTGGGTCTGGCGGCCGGCATCAAGATCACCCCGGCGGCGTTCGCCCTGGTGTTCCTGGTGACACGTCGGTGGGGTGACCTGGCGCGCTCCGCCGGGACGTTCCTCGTGACCGCCGCACTCGGCTGGCTGATGCGCCCCGGCGAGGCGGTGTTCTTCTGGACCAGTGAGTTCTTCGACGACGAACGCGCCGGCCCGCCGTCCTTCGAAGCCAACCAGGCGGCGACCGGTCTGCTCACCCGGGCGGGGATGGACGGCGACCTGGCGCAGACGGTGATGCTGCCCGTCCTGCTCGTGGTCGCGGTGGCCGCGGGCTGGGCCTCCCGGCGCCTGCTGCGCGCTGGACGTCCGGTGACCACGCTGCTGCTGCTCGTCCTGGCGGTGAGCGTGGCGGCACCGTACGCGGTGACGCACCACTGGTCGGGCGTGATCGTGGCCGTGGCACTGCTTGCCTCCCAGCTCCTGGGTGGTGCACGCGACTGGCCGACGACCACGGCGGCGGCGCTGCTGGTGGTGGCGAACGTGTTTCTGCACTACAGGATCGCCGACTGGGGGTGGGTACAGGACGCGGTGGGGCAACCGTGGATCCTGGCCAACGCCCAGGGCGTGGCCGGTATCGTGGCGCTGCTGCTCCTGCTCCTCGCGGCCTGGCGTGCGGTGCCGGAGGAGAGCGTGGCGCAGGCGACCGAGTTGGAGGACGCCGTGCGCTGAGCGGGACTCACCCGATGTGGACACCAACCGGACGCACCGGACGCACTGCCGCCTGCCGCTGCATCCGCAGCAGCAGGTCGGTCAGGTTTCCGGACGCTGCGGCCGGATGTTCCGGGTGCCACTGCACCCCGGTCACCGGGGCGGTCTCGTGGACCACCGCCTCGACCGTGCCGTCGGAGGCCCGGGCGACGACCCGCAGCCCCGGTGCCAGCCGGTCCACCGCCTGGTGGTGGATGCAGACGGCAGGGCCGTCGGGGACGATCCCCGCCGGGCCGCCGGCGAGGCGCGTGAACACTCCGGGGTCCGGGCCGTCCTCGCGTCGGTGGTTGGCACCGTGCGCGCCTGCACAGGTGGGCAGGCTGCTGGACATGTCCTGCACCAACGTGCCGCCGAGCGCGACGTTGACCAGCTGCATACCGCGGCAGATGCCCAACACCGGCACTCCCTCGGCCACCGCCCGGGTCACGACCCGGATGTGGGTTTGGTCGGCGGTGGTGAGGTGACGTCCGGCACCGGCGCAGGACGCCCCGGCACCGTAGAGCGCCGGGTCCACGTCCTCCCCACCTGCCAGGACTATCATGTCGGCACTCTCAGCACTCTCAGCACTCTCGGCGCTGTCGGTACTGTCACCTGCGATGAACTCCACCCGCCACCCCAGGTTCCGCACGGCCGCGGCGATGCGGTCGTTCAGCAGGTCGAGCAGCGACTGAAAGGCGGGGTCGTGGGGACGGTGGTCGCTCGGGTGGTGGACGGCCACGGTGGGTGGGGTCACGTGCGTTCCTCCGGGTAGGCGGTCACGGCCAGGAACCTGATGGGCAGTTCGGTCAGCTCGACGGGACCGTGGACTCCCTCACCGTCCAGGAGCAGGGCGTCTCCGGGGCGCATCCGGTAGTCGGTGTCCTGGTGGCGGTAGGTCATGTCGCCGTCGAGCATGTAGATCAGTTCGGTGCCCGGGTGCTGGAAACGAGGGTGCGTCTCCGAACGGTCGTGCAGGGTCACGAGCACCGGCTCAAGGTGCGGCCCCGAGGAGGTGTCACCGTGGCCGCGGAAGGATCCGAGCAGTTCGTAGACGTGGTTGTGACGGGTTCCGCGACCGCTGATGCGGGTGCCGGTGCCGGCGGGGGTGTGGGCGGCGGGGCGTTCGACCTGTGCGTCACGGAACAGGGTCGGCACCGGGACGTCGAGTGCCTCGGCGAGGTGCGCCACCGAGGTCAGTGAACAGGAGGTCTGGGCGTTCTCGATCTTCGACAGCATCGCGCGCGACAGTCCCGAACGTTCGGCCAGGCCGGTCAGCGACATACCGCGCGAGGTGCGCAGCGCGCGCACGCGACGTCCCAGGCTGACCTCGATCGCCCGGTCGTCGGCGCGGGATTTCGCGGCGGACGCCGGGTCGATCTCATGGTCCTGTGCGGTGTCCTGTGCGGTGTCCTGTGCTGTGTCCTGTTCAGGGTTCGGCATGGGGTCAGATCCTATCCTCACCGCATCTCGCCGGCACCTACGTAGGGGTGCAGGCTGCGGGTCAGGTCATTCTCGGCGAAGCGCCCCAGTCGGAAGTCGGACGCCGGGACGTCCGCGTCCGACGATGCTCCGTCCAGCAGCAGGTCGGCGACGGCCGGGGCGATCTTGTAGCCGTGTCCGGCGAAGCCGACGGCGAGGAACAGTCCGTCGACCCCGGACGGCCCGATGATCGGGTTGTAGTCGGGGGTCGTGTCGTAGCAGCCGGCGTAGGACGAGCTGAGCGCCGGGTTCGGCATGTCGGGCAGACGGTGCATGAGCTTGCCGATGGTCCACTCGACGAAGTCGTCGTCGGCCCTGTTGCGGTAGTTGTCCGGGTCCGCCCAGTGGGGATCGCGGTGGTCGGAATTGCCGCAGAGGATTTCGCCGTTGGGTTCACCGCACAGGTACTGCAGGCTGACCAGGTCGGAAAGTACGGGGACGCGTCCCAGGTCGGCGCCGGGGGAGACGAGCATCAACTGGGCGCGTTGGGCGTGCACCGGCAGGTCGAGGCCCACGGTGGAGCCCAGCTGCCGGGCCCAGGCGCCGGTGGCGAGGATGACCTGACCGGCACCGACGGTGGAGCCGTCGGCGAGGGCCACACCGGTGACCCTGTCGTCCGCGCCGCAGGTGAAGCCGGTGACGTTCACGCCGCTGCGTACCGTCGCGCCCTGCCGGCGGGCGGCGACGGAGAAGGCCATGCCGAGCATCGGGGCGTCGCCGCGTCCACCGAGCGGTCCGTAGGCGATGGCGTCGAAGTCGTCGACACGCAGGCCGGGCCACAGTTCGCGGGCGTCGTCACCGGTGATGAAGGAGACGTCGATGCCGAGACCCTGCTGCATGGCGACATTGGCCTTCAGCGCGTCGGAGTTCTCGGCGCCGACGCCGACCATGTACCCGCAGTTGCGGAAGCCGCAGTCGTCGCCGAGGATCTCCTCGGCCCGGTGGAGGAATTTTGTTCCGTTCCACCCCATCTTCGCCACCGACGGGGTGCCGTAATGCGAACGAACCACGCCGGAGGACTTGCCGGTCATGCCGCCGCAGAGTTGCCCGCGTTCGAGCACGAGCACGCTCTTCTCCCCGCGGGAGGTCAGCCCCCAGGCGATGGCGAGGCCTTCGAGACCGCCGCCGACGATGACGTAGTCGTAGTTCGCGGTGTTTTCCGTGCTCTTCGTGCTGGTCGTGGTGCCCATCTTCGGATGCTCCCTGTTGTGGTGGCCGGGTGGCTGGGTTATCGTGGGGGTGATTCTTCTTGTGAATCAAACGATACTGACATGAAACACTACACATGTGACGGGGACGTGACGAGTGCGTTGCGACCCTGAGGAGAGGACCACCGGCATGAACGGGATCAACGAACTCCGGGACCCCGACGCCGCCCTCGGGCGCTTCCACCGGATGTGGGCGCAGCTCGCCGAGATCGGCGTCACCGAATCCGGTGTACGACGTTTCTCCTGGACCGCAGAGGACCGGGCGCTGCGGGCGTGATTCACCGCGCAGGCCCGGGAGCGCGGCATGCACGTGGCCACCGACGCCAACGGCAACCTGCGTGCCTGGTGGGGCGAGCCGCGCGAGGGCTCCGTGGTCACCGGCTCGCACCTGGATTCCGTGCCGGACGGGGGACTGTGGGACGGCCCCCTCGGCGTGGTCCTCGGCTTCCTCGCCGTCGATGAACTGCAGGCCGCGGAACAGGCGGGCTCCTTCGCCGCACCGCGGTCCCTGGCGGTCGTGGACTACATGGACGAGGAGGGTGCACGCTTCGGCGTCGCCTGCCTGGGGTCCAAGCTGATGAGCGGGGCGATCGACCCCGCCACCGCCCGCGCACTCGTCGACGCCGACGGGGTGAGCCTCGCCGAGGCGATGACCGCCGCGGGCGCCGACCCGCAGGACGTGGGGGAGGACCCGCAGGAGCTCGCGCGCATCGGTGCACAGGTCGAGGTGCACGTTGAACAGGGGAGGAACCTCGCCGGACGTCTCGACGCGGCCGTGGGCGTGGCCTCGGCGATCTGGCCGCACGGGCGGTGGGAGTTCGTCTTCGACGGCGTCGCCGACCATGCGGGGACCGCGCGTCTGGAGGACAGGAAGGACGCCGCGTTGCCGTTCGCCGAGACGGTGCTGGCGGCGCGCGCGGCCGCCGGAGCGCTGGACGCCCGGGCCACCTTCGGGCGCTTCCACGTCGAACCTGCCGGCCCGAACGTGGTTCCCGCCCGGGTCGTCGCCTTGCTCGACGCGCGCGCCGCCGACGACGGCACCCTGGCGTCCCTCGTCGACCGGGTGGCGCAGGCCGCCCGGCAGGCGTCCGGGGACCATGGCGTGACCTGCACGGTGACGCGGGTGTCCTACGCGCCCGTCGTGGAATTCGACGCCGACCTGCGCGACGTGCACGCCAAGCTCGCCGCCGACGCGGGGGAGTACCTGCCGGAACTTCCCACCCAGGCAGGTCACGACTCCGGGATCCTGGCCACACGCGTACCGACCTCGATGTTGTTCGTCCGCTCACCGCACGGGATCTCGCACTCCCCGCGGGAGGACGCCGCGGACGCCGACGTCCTGGCAGGACTGCGCGCCCTGGTCAGGTCCCTGGCGTTCCTGATGCGGCAACCTTAATGCGCCCGAAATCAGGGCGAGACCGACGGGAAAATCCCCCGCCATAAAATTTACTTCTGTTCAACACTGGTAACCACCAAGGAGAGTGCCGACATGGCCGAGCAGCCCGACACCACCACACCCGACACGAGCATCAACTTCCGCTACCTCAGCGAACCCGCCATGATCGAGGCAGGGGTCCGCGACATCGCCCGCTGCGTGGACGTGATGGAGGAGACCCTCATCCTCCTGAACAGGGGCGACTACATGATGGCCGGACTCAACCACAACTCCCACGGGGCGATGATCTCGTTCCCGGAGAAGCCCGAGTTCGACGGCATGCCGGCCGACGGTCCCGACCGTCGGTTCATGGCGATGCCCGCCTACCTGGGAGGACGCTTCAACAACACCGGCGTGAAGTGGTACGGGTCCAATGCGGAGAACCGCAAGGAGGGACTGCCGCGCTCGATCCACGTCTTCGTGCTCAATGACACGGTGACCGGCGCGCCGAAGGCGATCATGAGCGCGAACATCCTCTCCGCGGTCCGCACCGGTGCGGTGCCGGGGGTGGGCGTGAAGTACCTCTCCAACCCGGACTCGACGACCCTGGCTGTCGTCGGCCCAGGCGTGATGGCGCGCACCAACACCGACGCGATCCTCGCGCTGCGCCCGGGCATCACGACGATCAAGGTGAAGGGCCGCAGCCAGCGTGGTGTGGACTCCTTCCGCGACTACATCCAGGGGGAGTACCCCCGGGTCGAGGTCGTGGGCTGTGACTCGATCGAGGAGGCGGTGACCGACGCCGACATCGTGATGGCCTCGACCACCACCGACTTCGCCGGCCCGTCGGCCTTCCCGTACTTCAAGGAGGAGTGGCTGAAGCCGGGCTGTCTCGTCGCGGCCCCGGCCGCCGCCCGGTTCGACGACGACTTCCTCGCCGGCGACGCCCGCCTCGTCCTCGACGCCTACGGTCTCTACGAGGCGTGGGAGGAGGAGTACGGCGACCAGGCCTTCGTGCTGCTCGGCATCCCGGGGACGAAGTGGTACGACCTGGTGCGTGAGGGAAGTCTCGACAAGTCGAAGATCGAGGTCATCGCCGACGTCGCCGAGGGCAAGGCCCCGGGCTGGGACCCGGAGACCGTCACCGTGTACTCCGTGGGCGGCATGCCCGTCGAGGACGTGGCCTGGGCCACCGACCTCTACGCCACCGCCGAGGAGAAGAACCTCGGCACGGTACTGAACCTGTGGGAGAAGCCGGAACTGGCCTGAACATGCCAGCTCAGCTGATGGTGCGGTCGGCGGTGCCGGCCGGCTCCATCGTCCTGTCGTAGGCCTGTTCGTCGTGGATCGCTGCGTCGATCCCGCGGCCCTCGTCCTCCTCGGTGATGCGGATGGGGTGGATCTTGTCCATCACCCAGGCGATCGCGTAGGTCATCAGGAAGGAGAACGAGACGGTCACCACGATCGCCACGATCTCCCGCCAGACCAGGTCGGGGGAGCCGCCGAAGAAGATCCCGGCACGTCCTGCCGGAGCGGCGGCCGCGCCGAAGAACACGACGAACATGGCACCCGCCATCCCGCCGACGCCGTGGACGGCGAAGACGTCCGCCGAGTCGTCGACGCCGTAGCGTCGTGCCAGCTTGATCGCGCCGAAAGCGGCTGCGGAGGCGGCCATGCCCACGAACACCGCTCCGACGGGGTGGACGGCGTCCGCCACCGGGGTGATGCCGACGAGACCGGCGATCATGCCGGTCCCCAGGCCCATCAGCGTGTAGTGGCCGTTGACGACCCGCTGCATGATGATGAAGCCCAGCATTCCTCCCGCCAGGGAGAGCAGGGAGGTGAGGATCACGTACTGGGCGAGGAAGTTCGCTCCGCCGGCTGTGCCGCCGTTGAAGCCCATCCAGCCCATGGCGATCATGCCCGCGCCGATGAGCATCAGCGGGAGGTTGTGGGGCCGGTGGTCCTTGGTGGCGCGTCGTCCGAGGAAGACGGCCAGGGCGAGGCCCGCTGCGCCGGCGTTCATGTGCACGGCGGTGCCACCGGCGAAGTCGTGCAGGCCGAGGACGTTGATCATCCATCCGCCGGTGGTGCCGGCCTCCTCGTCGTCGGCGGCGAAGACCCAGTGGGCCATGGGGGCGTAGACGAGCAGAACCCAGACGGCGGCGAAGATCATCCAGGCATCGAACTTCATACGGCCGGCGGCGCCGGAGGAGACCAGGGCGACACTGATGGCGGCGAAGAGGGTGAAGAACGCCGTGTTCAGGGTGGTGCCGTTTCCGTCGTCGGTCATGAGGTCGTTGAAGAAGGCGAACTCGAGGGGGTCGCCGATCAGTCGTAGGCCGGCGACGCTGTCGCCGACGACGAGCCCGTGACCGACGATGATGTAGACCACCGTGGTGACCGCCAGCGAGGACATCACCATCATCATCATGTTCAGGACGCTGCGGCCGTTGAGCATCCCTCCGTACAGCATCGCCAGTCCCGGGAACATGAGCAGCACCAGGGAGAATGCGGCGAGGATCCACGCTACGTCTGCAGCAGGCATGAGCACTCCTTCTCGTTGATCGGTGTCCGTTATGTAGGACAAATGTGAATCTACGAGAGGGGAGTTTCCTCGCGGTCCCGACGGGATTTCCCGAGGGTTAACGGGCTCTTCGCGATACGGAGTGCATGGCTGACGGTGGGGCCGATGCGGTGTGGCACAACATATAGAGGTCCTGGCCGGTACAAGATGAGAGTTACCACACCTTCATCTGACCGAACCAGGACCCTACAATGCACACTACTGGCAACCTCGTAGCTGACACCATCTGCCGCACCGCTGAAATCGGATTGACCATCACTGGCGCCGCGGACGTCGCCCCGGTGACCGTCGACGATCAGTGTCCTGGCTGCAAACATGCAGGTGTGCTGCGAGATCACGTCACCCGGCAGCTGGTGGACCTGCCGGTCGTCGGCTTCCCGACGCGACTTCACGTCCGTGTCCCGCGGTTCACCTGCCCCAACGATGCCTGCAGCCGGAAGATCTTCCAGGCTTCACTGGGTTGTGCGGACGATGGGTCGAAAACTGACCCACCGGGTGACTCGCTGGATCCTGCAACGCCTCGCGATCGACCGCATGAGTGTCTCAGCCACTGCGAAAGCCTTGGGCGTCGGGTGGCAGCTGGTCAACAAGATCGCGGTTCAGGCGGTCCGCAACCTCGTCTACGACTCCGGCGATCACCTGGCTGAGGTGCGGATACTCAGTGTCGATGGGCATGTGTGGAAACACGCCCGCCGGCCGGGCGAGCCCTCCTCGATGGTCACGGTGCTGGTGGATCTGACCCCGCTGGTCGATGGGCGCGGGCCGGCGCGGTTGATCGATATGCGACCCGGGCGAAAGTGCGGAGGTGCTACGAAGCTGGTTGCAGCAACGCAGCGAAGCATTCCGCGAATCGGTTCAGGTGGTGACGATGGACGGCTTCGCCGGCTACGCCACCGCCGTGGACCACGCCCTGCCCGCGGCGACGAAGGTGATGGACCCATTCCATGTGGTGCACCTGGCCGCCGAGAAGCTCACCGCGTGTCGGCAGCGTCTGCAACGTGAGACCAGGACGTCATCGCCGCGTTCGGGGCCCCGGACAAGTCACGGGGCAAGAAGTTGATGGCCGGGTTGATCGACACGCTGCGCAGGGCGCTGCCGAAGGGCTTGGAGGAGTTGGCGCAGTTCGGGCGCATGTTGTGGCGGCGTCGGGCCGATATTTTGGCGTATTTCGACGTCGGAGCCGTCAACGGGAGATTGGACCACCTGCGCGGTATTGCGCTGGGGTTCCGAAATCTGGACCACTACATCTTGAGGTCGCTGATCCATTCCGGGCAGCTCCGCGACCGGATCAACGCACTGTGAATCGCGAAGAGCCGGTTAACGCTGGACACCTGGGCGAGCGGGCTGTACGGTCATGTACATAGTTCCATTGACTAACTTTGTGATTCACTGCATCTTCGAGGGGTGTCGACCGTGAGGGGAATCAAGGCCCGTCCGATGATCCTGGCGGTCGTTGCCGGTGTGGCGATCTCGACGGCGGCGTGCGGTGGGCAGGACGATGCCGAGGGGGAGGAGAGTACGAACCTCCCGCAGGACATCGTGGTCTATCGTCCGAGAATGCTGGACAACGATCTCACACAGGACGATGTGCCGCTGTGGCCCGGGCCGGATCCGGATGACTTCCTGGCGCCGCATTCTCCGTCGGGCGAGAGTGGCGAGCTCTCCGGTGATGATGCCGAGGTCGTGTACCGGGCGGCGTTGGACAATCCCGGGTCATTGCTCGAGGAGGGGCGGGATCCGAGCGATGCGACGTCGGCTGTCTGGTGGGTCGATGGCGGTGCCCAGTGGCTGGTCGTCGAAACCCGTCCTGAACTGATTTGACACTTTTCACAGCGATCCTGACGTATACGGGCTGAGGCAACATACCCACCCCGTTCTGATGTCATTTCTCACTCTCAGTAATTCTGATATTTTCCAGAGTTGCGGTGCTGCACTCCGCGTATCGGAGCTTGTGCAGTGAGTTTGAGGATTCGGCCATGGCGTAGTCGAAGGAGTCGCGCATGGGGCCCATGGCATTGCCGAATCCGTTGCAGTCTGATAGCTTCACTATGCGGTGTTTTTCGCCGTTATGCGATAAATGAAAAGAGGAGCCGTGATGGGCCTGAAATGCGGCGTGTGGGATGTTAATTGTGTTGCTACGTCATAATTCCGATGGAAGGATCTGAATATGAGTACTAAGCTGGCGCAGGTGGTGGTTCGAGCGAGCTCTGACGAGCCCTTCGTCGTTCCGGAATCATTCGATCCGCTGCTCGACTTCACTAATATCGAAAGATTTATCGGTTTTGCAAATACAGGTGACGATGAGACGGGGATGACCGTCTCGTCTGCAGCGTTGTGGGAGACGCATGACTATTGGTGCTGGAGTGATGAAAATGGACATCATTCTTCGTTTCAGTTCTCGGTGAGAATGGTGAACGGCAGGATACCTCTGCGTTATCTATTTGCCGTATGGTCGATTGTAATATCTCCGCAGTTACGGGGCGATATTGCTCGAATCGAGATGGACTGCCTCGGCGTAGGAGAGGTTAAAAAGTCAGTCAGCTCCCCGGCGTATCTCGAAAAATCATGCGGTCCGCCGGCAGCGCAATCTGAAGATCGTTCCTCTTGCGGTGTTCCGCTGGAAGTTAACGGGCATAACTCTCCGCCGATCAGGTTCGCTGCCGAGAATTCCGACGGCGATCACATCGAGAGTTCTGTCGTTGAGTTCACGCCACTCCGCGTTGCTGAGGTCTTCGAAATGCTTGTCCCGGACTTGTCGGGTTCTTACGCGAGAGAGTTCTCCATACGGGCGCGTAGGAAGCGGTAGGGAAGTTCTCAAAGGCTCGCAGGTCCATGTAGAGCTCACGTTCTTCGTCGGATGGTGTTGTCGAGTGTGTCGAGGCTGGATGGCAACGAGATGCATCAGTATTCGTCCGGTGGCTCCCGCAGTTCGGTGGGCCGGAACAGTCCGTCAGCATGCGGCCAGGCCTGGAGTGGCCCGGAGCGGCACGGAAGCTAGCGGCAGCTGTAGGGGCTGGGCGCTCGACGAGTGAACTGGCATTGGGAACAAGTTGATTGGCAAGTCGTCGTGGGTCCCGGCCGCGTTCCGATGCCTGCTAGAGAGCAGCGTCGGCGGTCATGAGGGGAGCTCTAATCCGACGAAGTGTCATAATGTATATTATCGGCGAACAAGGACGGGGTGGTGGGAGGGGCGGGAGACGTCGCTGTGTTGGCTGCGTCCGGACGTCTGCATCGCGTGCGTTCTACTTCCGCCTGTCCTGCTTCCGTGTGGCCTGCGTTCGGCGCGGCCGGCGCCTCGTCGTCTCGTTTGACGTCGGGTCGGCGTCGTCGCTGGCGTCGAGTTTCGCCTCGCGCACCCGCAGCGTCCGGTGCGCCGTTCCAGTGTCCTGTGCGACGTCCGACGTCCTTTCCGGCATCCTGGACGCCGACGCGGACGCCGACGGCGACACGGCGATGCCGCCGCAGCGTCCTAGCGGGGCTCGGAATCCGATGAAGTGCCTCCGGTCCCCTCGTTCACGAGTGCCCCCTAATTACGTCACTGTGACGTTATTAGGGGGCACTCTGCCCTGGTGATCCAGGGTCACAACATGCTCGACAGGACCACCTGGGCGATGCTGAAGTAGATCACCAGGCCGGTGGCGTCCACCAGCGTCGAGACCACCGGCGTGGAGAACACCGCCGGGTCCACGCCGATCTTGCGGGCGATCAGCGGCAGCACACCGCCGACGATGCACGCCCACGTGCAGATCGCCACGATCGTCAGGCCCATCACCGCGCCGATACGCCACTCGTAGAACAACGTGATGAACGGGAAGATCAAGGCGCCGAGGAACACGCCGAGCATGAAGCCCACGCGGGTCTCACGCCAGATGACCTTCCAGATGTCCTTTGGGCGCACCTCGTCGACCGCCAGGGCGCGGACCACCGAGGACGCCGCCTGCGAACCGGCGTTGCCGCCGGTACCGGTGACCATCGGCACGAACGTCGCCAGGACCACGACCTTGGCCAGCGTGTCCTCGAAATGCGACATCACGTTGACCGTCAGCACGGCCGTGAGGATCAGCACCAGCAGCCAGACGCCACGCTTGCGCGCCAGGTCGAAGACCGTCGCCGAGAGGTACGGCTGCTTGAGGGGCTCGGAACCGCCGGCACGGTAGACGTCCTCGGTGACCTCCTGCTCGAGGATCTCCATGGCGTCGTCCACCGTGATCACGCCGAGGAAACGTCCTTCACCGTCCACGACGGGCAGGGCCAGCAGGTCGGCCTCCTGCACGAGACGTGCGGCGACCTCCTGGTCCTCGGTGGCGTTGACGGCGTGGGTCTCCACGTTCATCAGCTCGGAGACCGGCGTCCCGTCCGCCGCGGACACCAACGCCGCGAGGTTGACCACGCCGACCAGGTGCCGTGTCGAGTCCGTGACGGCCAGCACGGCGATGTCCCGGTTACGCAGCTGGCGGCCCCGGAGCTTCTTGAGCGCCTGCTCCCTGGTGTTGTCGACGTCGATGACCGTGGGAACCGGGGTCATCACACGGCCGGCGGACTCGTCCGGGTAGCCGAGCAGCTGGGCGGTGACCTTGCGACGGTCGGCGGGAAGGTCGGCCATCATCCGGGTGGCGACGGCCGCCGGCATCTCCCCGAAGAGTTGCGCACGGTCGTCGTCGGGCAGGCTGAGCAGCAGGTCGGCGAACCGCGCCTCGCGCAGGCCGGACAACAGGTCGGCCTGGTGGACGACGTCCAGGTACTCGAAGACCTGGATCGCGCGGTCCTTGTCCAACAGACGGAAGATGACCGCCTGTTCGTCGGTGTCGCGACGCGACATCTCGTCGGCGATCGCGACCGTCGTCATGTCCTTGAGTTGCGCCTGCAGGGCGGCGACGTCCTGCCGCTCCAGAAGGTCGGTGATCTCGTGTCCCATGGGGCCTCCTGAAGTGTCGTGTCTAGCTGCGGTATCGCTCGTCTCGGTAGAGCTTCAGTAACTGCCATATGGTCATGGCGAGGAAGAACAGGCACACAACGGCGAAGATGTAGGCCACCGTGCCGCCGGTGTAGAGCATGAAGGCGGCCGCCGCGACCAGGGCCACGAGCCGGATCCACCGGGTGAAGACCATGACGTCTCTGTCCATGGTGCCGTCCTCTCCGTCCGTCAGTTCTGTCTGTTAGTTCTTCAGTCCGAAGACCAGGAGGAGGTCCACGGTCCCCTCTTCGGCGATCTGCGAGGCGACGAACTCCGGGGAGACGATGCCGAAGTCCTCGCGGTTCACCGGCACCTGGCCTTCAACGATGACGTTCTCGCCGGAGCGCAGCACCTTCAGATCCGCGGACACCTCGTTGGTCTCACCGTGCATGGTGAGGTCGCCGCGGACGGTCACCGTGTCGACACTACCGTCCTCCGGCAGCGAGGACAGGTCGACGGGGCTGGTGATGCTGAACGTCGCCTCGGGGTAGTCGTCGGTGTGCAGGATGTTGTCGCGCACGTGGATGTCGCGCTTCTCGATGTCGGACGCGATGCTGGCGACGTCGACGGTGACCCGTCCCTCCTGCAGGACGCCGTCGTCGACGACGAGGGAGCCGTCCACCGAGGACGTCCGCCCGGAGGTCGACTTCTCCTGGCCGGGAAGCACCTCGTCAAAGGTGTACCCCGCCTCCGAGGAGTTCGCGCCGACGCCCGGGACGACGTCCCAGTGGCCGTCGATGCCCACGGTCGGAGGTTCGCCGCTTCCGTCGGCGATCGACGCCGTCTGCAGACCCTCACTGGTGATGAGTTTGTAGACAGGGGGGCCGACGATGGCGATGGCGAGGGCGACGACTGCGACGACGACCAGCGTGACGATACCTTTCCGCATGACTGACCATGCTAGTCGTCACCGGGGGTGAACCCCTATTCGCTTCTCCCCCGCACTCCCTCGGCGGCGCGGGCCAGTTCGACAAGTTCCTGGCACAGTGCGGCAATGCTGTCGGACGGCTCCCCGTCGGTGACCGCCTCACGGATGTCCTCGGCGGCGCACCGGACCTCGAAGAGACGGTCGGTGAGTTCGTCGGCGGCGGCGCGCGGAAGGATGACGGAGTCGGCCGGGATCGCCGTGTCCTTGAGCGACTGGCGTTGTTCGTAGGCGCGCTGCCTGCAGGACTGGCTGCAGTAGCGGCGGCGTCGGCCGGGGCCCTCCTGGGCGATCTCCCGGCTGCACCACTCACACCGGTGCGGTGCGGACCGGTGCTGGATGGTCAGGTCGTCGGTCATGTCGTCCATCATTGCACTTCTGGGGTAGGGTTGTGTGGTTGAGCTTTGTGGTGTCGCCCGGGAATTATTCGGGCGCCTCGTCCGTTGTACGGGAGGAATAATCCACCACGTCCGCATGATGAGAAGGGTGATGCACCGATGGCAGATCGTGTACTGCGCGGCAGTCGTATGGGAGCGGTGTCCTACGAGACCGACCGGGACCACGACCTGGCTCCGCGCCAGATGACCAAGTACCAGACCGACTCCGGTGAGATCTTCGAGGTCGCCTTCGCCAACGACGCGGAGATCCCCAGCGAGTGGATGTGCAAGAACGGTCAGCTCGGCCAGCTCATCGAGGGTATCGGCCAGGACGCCAAGCCGCAGAAGCCGGCCCGTACGCACTGGGACATGCTGCGCGAGCGTCGCTCCCTGGAGGAGCTGGACGTGCTGCTCGACGAGCGCATCGAGCTGCTGCGCAAGCGTCGCCGTACGGCGATGAAGCTGATGAAGGAGCAGGCCGCGAACTCCTGAGGTCGCTGACCGTCCGCCGGTGCCCGTCGCCGGTGGGCGGTTTTTTCATGCCTCGGCATCTTCCTTCATGATATCGAATGTATGTTCGCTGGGAACGTCCTTGCGCATTTCCATGTCCGTGCCACTTGATACCGTGTTCGACATGGCTGACACCACGGCTCCACCACCACCGACACCACCGTACCTAGGCCCGACGCCACCCGGCCGGCTCCCCTCTACGGCGGACTTCGCCCCGGTCCGTCGGGTCGCCATCGACGGGAGGGACTTCCCCGCCCTCGGTCCCGGCGGCAAGTTCTGGTCCGTCGAGACCTCCCACGATCCGGCGAGCGTGGCGGTGCGCACCATCAACCGGGGGATGATCGAGCTCGCTGTCCTGTGCACTCCCCTGCCTGGCTCGGACGTCACCGCGCACCATTCCCGGGTGCAGGCACGCCTCGGGGTCACGCACACCCGTGCCGAGACCTACACCGACATCGGCCTGCTGTGCCAGCGCATGCCGCGGCTACGTGAGCGACTCGAGCGGGGATTCCTGAGCTTCGACCACCTGCGGCTCCTCGCCCGCAGCGCCGACGGCATCCGGCACGAGGACACCGCCGCCGCGCAGGACGCACTGCTCGAGGTCTTCTCTCCCCGCCGCCACGGCCAGCTCGTCCCCGGTCCCCGGGCTATGGTGAAGAAGATCCTCAAGGCACTCCACGAGGTCGACGCGCTCGCCCGCCCGATCGACCCCACCGACCCCGAGGATCCCAAACGAGGGAGTATGGGCATGATCGACGACGCGCTGAACCACTCTGCCGTCGAGGCCCCGGCCGGGGTGGACGCCAGCGACTGCGGCACCATGACCCGCAGGGTCAGCGTCGACACCTACGACCCCTGCGCGACGGTCATCACCGCCACCCTGCCTCCCGAGGAGGCGGAGGAGTTCATGGCCGTCCTGGACGCCGTGTGCCGCAAGATGGACTGCTCCCGGGCCGCCGGGCTCATGCACCTCTCCCGCGGCACCGCCGACGTCACGGTCACGCTCAACGTGTACCGCGAGATCAACAGCCCCATCGCCGCCACCGCCGGCGGACACTGGCTCGACGCGATGGCCACCGCGACCTTCATGGACCGGGTGACCCACCTCAGGATCCCCGGCCACGAGGCCACGGAGTCCTACGTCCCCACCCGGCGCATGGTCGAGTTCGTCACCGGGGTGCACACCTGCTGCACCTACCCGGGCTGCGAGGTGACCGCCGCCCGCTGCGACATCGACCACGTGCACCGCTTCGACCATAAAAGCGCCGAACAGGGCGGCCCCACCGACACCCGTAACCTCCACCCCCTGTGCCGGGCGCACCACCTGCTCAAGACGATGGGCTGGGTCGACGTCACCAAGGGCCGCGACGGCGCGCTGCTGTGGTCCAGCGTGGATGACGGGCACGTCCACGTCGTCGAACCGTCCGGCCCCCTGGCGGCGTTCGCCCGGACGTCCTTCGCTGAACGTGCCTCCCGCAGGTTCACCACCGTGCGGGAACACAATGAACGCCGTATCGCCGAACTCGCCGAGGTGAAGGCCGCCCTCGAGGCGGCCCGGGCCGAAGCGACCGAGGAGGTGCCGTTCTAGCTGTTCAGCGCCCCAGTTTCTGGGACACCGACTCCCGGCCCAACCGCAGGAAGGCTGAACCCAACTTCGCGGCCTGGGACGCACGGTGGCGCAGACCCCACATCGTCACCGCCAGCAGACTGTCCTTCACGAAACTGCCGGCCAACTTCGACTCCCCGATCTCCCTCTCGGTGAAGGTGATCGGCACCTCGTCGACGGCGAAACCGCCCTCGACCGCACGGAAAGCGAGGTCCACCTGGAAGATGTAGCCCGCGTTCGACAGTTCGTCGAGGTCCAGCGACTCCACCAGCGCGCGCCGGTACGCACGGTAGCCGGCGGTCATGTCGGAGAGCCCGCAGCCCAGCGCGACGGAGATGTAGATGTTCCCGGCCTTCGACAGGAACCACCGGTTCCACGGCCAGTTCACCACCTTGCCGCCGGGCACGTACCGCGACCCGATCACCAGGTCCGAGCCCTTATCGACCTGCGTCAGCAGACGGTCGAGCTGCTCGGGGGCGTGAGAGCCGTCGGCGTCCATCTCGCACAGCACCTGGTAGTCACGTTCCAGGCCCCACCGGAAACCCGCCACGTAGGCTCCGCACAGCCCGCCCTTGCCCTCACGGTGCAGGACGTTGACGTGCGCATCGGACGCGGCGAGCTCGTCGGCGAGCTCACCGGTGCCGTCCGGGCTGTTGTCGTCGACGATGAGCACGTCGACGCGGTCAGGCTCGGCCGCACGGAGCCGTCCCACGATCAGCGGAAGGTTCTCCAGCTCCTCGTAGGTCGGGATGATGACCAGGGTGCGGTCACTGGGGTGCGTCGAATGTCCCGTAGCCAAACCTGTGCCTACCTCTTCTTCTGGTTCTTCTGGTTCTTCTGGGTCTTGTGGTACTTCTGCGTCTTGTTCTTCTGGCGGAATCCCGCGTAGAGCACGACGCCCGCGCCGGCGAGGGCGATGAGCCACTCCCCGAACGGGCCGATCCGTGCCGACAACGTCTCAGTATCCCGCACGGGTACGTCCTCCCGCAAAAGCCCCGCACGGAAGATCTCCGTCCGGTCCGTCACGGACCCGTCCGGGTCCACGATCGCCGAGACGCCCGAGGTCGCCGCCACGATGACCGAGCGGTCATACTCGATCGCGCGCATCCGGTTGATGGCCAACTGCTGGAAGGTCATGTCGGTGAACCCGAAGGTGGCGTTGTTGGTAGGGCTGGCGAACAACGTGGCCCCGGCGCGCACGGCGTCGCGGTACGCACCGTCGAAGCTCGCCTCGTAGCAGGTGGCCACGCCGACGGGGACGTCGTCCATCTCCACCACGCCGTCGCCGTCGCCGGCCTTGAAGTCGCCGGCCATGTCCACGTACGGGCTCACGTGACGCAGCAGGTCGCGGTAGGGCATGTACTCGCCGAAGGGCTGCAGGAACTTCTTGACGTGCTGGTCACCCGCTCCGGTCTCCGGGTCCCAGACCACCGCGGTGTTCCGGGCGCCTTCCTCGTCGCGGGTGATGGTCCCCACCAGTAGCGGGGCGCCGACGGCCCGGGCGGCGGCGGTGATCTCGTCGGCGACGGCCGGGTCGGTGAACGGGTTGATGTCCGAGGCGTTCTCCGGCCAGATCACCAGGTCGGGCCGCGGGCGCTCGCCAGCGTCGATCTCCTCGGCGAGCCGGTGGGTCTGGGTGAGGTGGTTGTTCAGCACGGCGCTGCGCTGCGAGTTGAAGTCCAGGCCGAGACGCGGGACGTTGCCCTGGACGGCGACGACGTTCAACGTCTCGTCGTCCCCGCCGACGGTTCCACCCCAGGACGTCGGGATGAGCGAGAGCACCAGCCCGCCGCCGAGGGTGACCGCCAGCGTCGAGGCGACGGTGACGTAGCGGCGCTGCAGCAGCATCGCCAGCGCCAGCCCGGAGACGACCACCGCGTAGGTCACCAGTGCGGGCCCGGCGACGGAGACCCACTGCGCCAGCGGGCCGGTGATCTGGCCCCAGGCGACACGTCCCCAGCCGAACCCGCCGAAGGGCCAGGTGGAGCGCAGCCACTCGGTGGCCACGAACCAGGCAGGCACCCCGAGCAGCACCAGCAGGGTGAGACCTCTACCCCGCTGCCGTCCCCTCACAGCCACGCAGATGAGCCCCAGTCCGAGGCCGAACAGCAGACTGTACAGCGACTCCAGCAGGGCCAGGCCGATCCAGGCGATCGCCCCGACGTACTCCCCCACCCACGGCAGCAGGAAGAGGTAGCAGACCAGGCCCTGGACCCAGCCGAGCCACATCGCCCAGCGGCGAATGTGGCGGGCGTCGGCGGCGGACTCGACCGCCCGGTGCACTGCGTAGAAGAAGAGGGCGAAGCCCAACGGGGCGGCCCACCACAGTCCGGTGGGCTGGTAGGAGGCGAACTGCGCCACCCCGGCGGCCGCGGCGGCGGCCGTCAGCAGGAGGAACCGGATCACGCCCGGTCGTCCCCGTCACGCTTGTCGTCACCGTCGAACTCGTCGGCGCGGTGGTCGATGACCTCGCCCCACCCGTCCACGTCGCGGGTCTGCGGCATGCTGACCCCGGAGACGGCGGTGAACGACGCACCGCCGAACTCGGTGATCTTGCTGCGCAGCGCCCCGCCGAGGCCGCGGCGCACCAGTGAGCGCGTCGGCGGCAGCAGCAGGACGATGCCGAACACGGCGGTGACCAGGCCGGGCAGGGCGACGAGTACGGCACCGACGGCGCTGAGCGCGGCGTCGGCGGTGAGGCGTCCGGGGTGGCTGGCGTCCGTCATCGAGCGGCGGACGAGTTCACGGAACTGCCATCCGGCGAGCAGCATGCCGCCGATGAACGTCGCGAGCACGAGCAGGATCGTCCACCCGAAACCGATCCAGGTCCCCAACAGGAAAAACACGAGGATCTCGACGACGATGTAGAGCAGCGGAAGCAGTCGTGGCATACCCCCACCCTACCGTGGGGCCCGACGCCACACGGCGCGCGGCACCAGCGGCATGATCCGCGCCAGCACGGCGAGCCGGCGCGGCACCCATACGTCGGTGCGGTGGGACGCCAGGGCGTCCACCGTCGCCTCGGCGACGACGTCGGGTGTGGTCGACATCGGTGCGGGGTCCATGCCCTCGGTCATGCGTCCGATGACGAAGCCGGGACGCACCACGGTCAGCCGCACGCCGCTGCCGCGCAGGGCGTCCTGCATGCCCTGGCAGAAGCCGTCGAGCCCGGCCTTGGCCGAGCCGTAGACGTAGTTGGGGCGGCGGACGCGGGCGCCGGCGATGGACGAGAAGGCGACCAGGTCGCCGTGACCGCGTCGACGCATGCGGGCGGAGAGTTCGGTGAGCAGCACGGCCTGGGCGGTGAAGTCGGTGTGCAGCACACGCTCGACCTCCGCACCGTCGGATTCGGCGAGGTCCTGGTCACCGAGGACGCCGAAGGCGGCGACGGCGGTGTCGATGGCGCCGGACGCCTCGACGTCGTCGATGACCGACGCCTGTGCCGCACAGTCGGTGGCGTCGAAGAAGACGGTGTCGACCCCGACGGCGCCGGCGTCCCGGCACGCCGCGGCGAGCTCGCCGAGGGCCTCGGGACGCCGGGCGGCGAGCACCACGTGGTTGCCCGCGGCGAGGCGCAGGACGATCTCGGCACCGATCTCACTGGTGGCGCCGAACAGGGCGATGCGTTTCGGTGCGTGCGCTGTACTCATGCCGGCACCTCCACGGCGACGAGGTCGTGGGTGGTGGTGTTGAGCGGCTCGCAGCCGTCTGCGGTGAGCACCACGATGTCCTCGATCCGGGCGCCCCACTGCCCGGGCACGTAGATCCCCGGCTCGACGGAGAATGCCATGCCCTCGGTCAGCACCGTGTCGTTGCCGGCGATGATGAAGGGCTCCTCGTGACCGGAGACGCCGATGCCGTGGCCGGTGCGGTGGGTGAAGAACTCCCCGTAGCCGGCGGCGTCGACGACGTCGCGCACCACGGCGTCCAGCCCGGTGGCGGTGACCCCGGGACGCGCGGCGGCGAGGCCGGCCTCCTGCGCGGTACGCAGGACGCGGTAGGCGTCCTGCTGCGCTTCGGACGCCTCACCCAGGACGTAGGTGCGGGTGCAGTCGGAGTGGTAGCCGGAGTCGAGCGTGCCGCCGATGTCGACGACGACCACGTCGCCGTCGGCGAGGACGCGCCCGGAGAAACTGTGGTGCGGGTCGGCACCGTGCGGGCCCGAGCCGACGATGACGAAGTCCACGGAGACGTGCTCCTCCAGGATCAGGGCGGTGAGATCCCCGGCCACCTCGCTCTCGGTGCGGCCCGCACGCAGCAGGGACGGGACGCGGCGGTGAACCGCGTCGATCGCCGCACCCGCGCGGGCGAGCTCGGCGGTCTCGGCCGGGTCCTTGACCATGAACACCTCGCGCAGCACGGCGGTGGCGTTCACCGTCGCCACTCCCCTGGCCTGCAAGTTCAGCAGATGGTCGGCGGTCATGGTCGCAGAGACCGCGACTGTGGCGTCGGTGGGGATGCCGAGCAGGGAGAGCGGGTCCTCGCCGTCGTTCCACGCCACGACCTCGACGCCGGCCTCCCCGGCCACCCCGTCGCGCAGGTCGGCGGCGTCGACACCGGGTACCACGATGCGACGTGCCGTGGGGGTGACGACGAGTGCGGCGAAACGCTCATGGGTCTCGAGGTCGCTGTCGAGCAGGAATCGCAGGTCAGGGCCCGGTGTCAGGACGGCGGCCGCGAGTTCCTGCTCGGCGAGCAGGCGGGCGACGGCGTCGAGACGGGCCGTGTAGGTGGAGACGGGAAAGCTCATGGATCACACTGTACGGGGCCGGACGGACGTGGCGGGCGTCCGGCGGCCGTGGATCCTGCCGTCGTGGATCTCTTCGTCGTGGATCCTGCGCAGCCAGTCGGCCATGTTGTCGACGAAGGTGGCGTCGGTGCCCGGTTCGCGACGTGTGGCGTAGCTGGTGTGTTCCTCGCCGAGGTAACCGGTGAGCAGCCGGCGGGCCTCGGCGAAGCGGGCGCGCTCCCCGGTCAGGTCACGGACGTCGACGTGGTAGGCGGCCCCACGACGCAGCCGTAGGGCACGCGACGCACGGTCACGCCAGGTCAACGGCGAGTCTCCCCCGAGGTCCGGCGTCCACTGCGCGAGCAGACGCAGCGGGCTGGGGTCCGGGCACAGGCAGATGCCGTCGTCCGGGGCGGCAGCCCACCGCGCCGGCACGTCCGGCACCGGCGATTCACCACGGATGCCGTAGCGCGTCGGGTCCCCGGTGGTCCCGCGGGGTTGCTCCGGGTCGGAGACGAAGCCGACGGCCATCACCCGGTCACGGTCCGCGGCGTCGAGGCGTTCCAGGGCACGGTGCACCACGACCGCCCCGCCGGAGTAGCCCAGCAGGATCACGGGAGGTCCCGGATCGGCTGGGTCTGCACAGTCTGTGGTGTCTGTGGTGGCGCGTACGAGTGCGACGAGGTCGTCGGCGCCGCGTTCCACGGCGTCGAGGAACGGCACGGTGCCCTCCAGGCGTTCCCCGGCGGGCCCGTACTGCGCCAGCCACGGGTTCTCCAGGCACGTCCAGGAGTCCGGGAGCCGGTCGGTGACCGCGCAGAGTGTGGGGCCGGGCACCGGTTCGCCGATACCCCGGCTACGGATGACGACGGGCTGAGAACGTGACATGGGCGTCGAGCGTAGTGGGCGATCCGCCGCAGCGGGTTGGGGTCCGCTGTGGTTGCGCTGGACGTGTCAGGCGCCGGGCGTGTCAGGCGCCGAGTTCCACCACGCCGCGCCTGATCGCCGGCACCGCCTTGCGGGCGGAGGCCTTCACAGAGTCGGAGTAGCCGGTGTGACGGATCTGCTCCAGCAGGTCGACCACCCGGTTGCACCAGCGCACGAAGTCACCGGCGCTCAACGTCGCCCCGGAGGCTTCCGCGGCGCGCAGACAGTAGTCCAGCGGGGCACCGGCGGCCCACTGGTGTACCGCCGTGGCGAAACCCAGGTCCGGGTCGCGGGTCAACGGCAGCCGGTGACGGGCCTCGTCGGAGACGAGCTCGCCGTGGATGCGGAACACCGCGCTGACCGCGTCGGCCAGCGCCTCGGTGGGCACACCGTCCTCGTGGCGTCCCTCGCTCTCGCGTCGGTTCTCGAAGACGCAGGTCGACACCACCGCGGCGAGTTCCGCCGGGTCGAGGTCGTCCCACACCCCACGGCGCAGGCACTGGGCGACCAGCAGGTCGGACTCGTGGTGCACCTGCGCCAGGCGGCGCCCCTCGGCGGTGATGCGCGTGCTCGTGCGGTCGGAGGACGGTGCCGCGGCGTCCTGCTCGATGAAGTCCAGCTCCCCGAGCAGGTCCAGGATGCGGTCGAAGGTCCGCGACAGCGACTCGGTCTCCGGGGCGGTGACCTCCAGTTCACGTTCCAGCGTGCGCCGGGCGGCGACGACCCGCTCGGCCGGACGCACCAGGTCCTCGCGTTCCTTGAGAAGGTGCACCGGGTGGACGTGCACCCGGTCGCGCAGTTCGGCGGCCTTGCGCGAACCGCCCTTCGCCTTCGGCTTGAGGACGCGCGGACGGTCGACCTTCTGCTTGCGCAGGTTCGACGCGACGGCGCGCGCATTGCGCTTCGGACTGCGCTGCACGCCCTTGTGCAGCGACATGTGCCCCAACGGCACCGGGACGTTGCCGAAGGTCTCGGCGGTGACCGGTCCGCACCAGCCATCCTCGGTGATGATCCACGGGCGGGGACGACGGTGGTCGGAGTCGCCGCGCGCCACCGCCGCGATCTGCGGGTGGCGTCCGGTCGGCAGGGCGATGATGTCGCCGACCGACAGGCTCGACAGCAGACGTGCGGTCTCTGCCTGGCGGTCGGTGGCGGAGTCCTTCTTCGCCCGACGCTCCTCCAGCGTGAGGTCCCGGCGCAGGCCGGCGTACTCGATGACGTCGTCGACGCCGACCTGCGTGCCCTTGAGCGAGGACAGGGCCTTGGACAGGTCACGTTCGAGACTGGAGAGGTCGCGGCGGCGACGGCTGGCACGCTCCGCCTGCTCGACCACCGTGGACGCCGCCTGGTACTGGGCGAACGAGCGGTCCAGCAGCCGGTGGGAGTCGGTGTAGCCCTTCGTGGAGATCAGGTTCACCGCCATGTTGTAGCCGGGGCGGAAGGTGGAGTCCAACGGGTAGGTGCGCGTCTGCGCCAGGTTCGCCACCGCGTACGGGTCGATCCCCTTGGACCACAGCACCAGGGCATTGCCCTCGGTGTCGATGCCACGACGCCCTGCACGCCCGGTGAGCTGGGTGTACTGCCCCGGGGTGAGGTCCACGTGGGCCTCACCGTTGAACTTGATCAACTTCTCGAGCACCACCGTGCGCGCCGGCATGTTGATGCCCAACGCCAGGGTCTCGGTGGCGAAGCAGACCTTGAGCAACCCGCGGGAGAACAGGTCCTCCACGATGTGCCGGAACGCCGGCAGCATCCCGGCGTGGTGGGCGCCGAAGCCGTTGCCCAACGCCCGACGCCACTGGCGGAAGCCCAGCACCCCGAGGTCCTCGGTGGCGATGCCCTCGACACCCTTGTCCACGGCGGCCAGGATCTCGTCGCGCTCGGCGTCGGTGGTCAGCCGCACCCGGTCGACGAGCAGCTGACGGACCGCCCCGTCGCAGCCCGCGCGGGAGAAGATGAAGTAGATCGCCGGCAGCATCGACGCCGCCCGCATCTGCGCGACGACGTCCGCACGCTTCGGGCCCTGGCGGCGTCCCGACTCCTCGGCACGGCTGCACGCGGCCACGACGGCGCGGTTGACGTCTGCGTCCCTGCCGTTCCTGCCGTCACCGTAGAGCGGCAGGATCTGCGAACCCACCATCATCGACTGGTGCAACGGCACCGGACGGTGCGTGGTGACCACCAGGTCCGTGCGTCCGCGGACGGTGGAGAGCCAGGCGCCGAACTCCTCGGCGTTGCTCACCGTCGCCGACAGGCTGACCAGGATCACCCGTGGGTCGAGGTTGAGGATGGTCTCCTCCCACACCGGCCCGCGCGACGGGTCGGCGAGGAAGTGCACCTCGTCCATGACCACGTGGGTCAGCGAGTCCAGCCGGTCGGAGTCGGCGTAGATCATGTTGCGCAGCACCTCGGTGGTCATCACGACCACCGGTGCGTCGCCGTTGATGCTCACGTCGCCGGTGAGCAGTCCGACCCGGTCCTCGCCGTAGCGGGCGACCAGGTCGTGGTACTTCTGGTTGCTCAGCGCCTTGATCGGGGTGGTGTAGAAGCACGTGCCCTCGCGGCGGATCGCCTCGTGCACGGCGAACTCCCCCACCACCGTCTTGCCGGCACCGGTGGGTGCGCAGACCAGGACGCCGCGTCCCTCGGCGACGGACGTGGCGGCGGTGAGCTGGAACTCGTCCAGCTGGAAGGGGTACGCGGCGGCGAAGGCGGCGACGGCTGCCGGCAGCTCTGTGCCGTCGGCGCTGGTCGCGTCAGAGGTGGTCGCGTCAGAGGAGGTCGTCGAGATTGTTC
Source organism: Corynebacterium sp. AOP36-E1-14 (assembly GCF_052377495.1). Lineage (NCBI taxonomy): Bacteria > Bacillati > Actinomycetota > Actinomycetes > Mycobacteriales > Corynebacteriaceae > Corynebacterium > Corynebacterium sp. AOP36-E1-14. The sequence goes on along the minus strand of NZ_JBQSWV010000003.1, from coordinate 67,258 downwards.
TGGTCCATCCTGGTGGTTGTCGAAGTGTGTGCAGTGGGATTCGCTGCGGGTTTTGTCGGGGTCGGAGCGGCGGTGGCGCGGGGTGTGGCCAGCGGGGCGGCGGGCGCGATCGAGGAGGCGGACTCGTCGTCGAGGTCCTCCGGCAGGCCGCCGAGACCGTCCACGCCGGCGTTCTTCGCGCGGCGCTTGTCGTTGAGCCGCGTGATCTGGATCGCGATCTCCATCATCAGGCACATCGACATCGACAGAATCAACATCGAGACCGGGTCGCCGCCGGGAGTGGCGATCGCGGCAAAGATGAACAGGCCGAGGATGATGTAGCGCCGCTTGTCCTTCAACGACTCGTACGACAGGATGCCGAGGACGTTGAGCATCACCATGATCAGCGGGAACTCGAAACTGATGCCGAAGACGAGCAGCAGCATCAGCAGGAAGTTGAAGTACCGGTCACCGGTCAGTGCGGCGACCTGGGTCTCCCCGCCCATCGTCACCAGGAACTCCAGCCCGAAGGACAGGACGAAGTACGCAAGGACCGCGCCGATGACGAACAGCAGGGTCGCCGCAGTGACGAAGATCCGGGTCCACTTCTTCTCGTTCTTCTTCAGGCCCGGGGTGATGAAACCCCAGAGCTGGCCGAGCCACACCGGGGCGGAGAGCACGAGCCCGGCGATGAAACCGATCTTCAGGCGCAGCATGAACATGTCGAACGGTGCCGTCGCTATCAGTGCGCACCGGTTGGTCTCGCTACCGAAACGCAGGTGGTCGGGCAGGTCGCAGTAGGGTTCCTTGAGAAGCTCACCGAGGCTCGGTGTGCCGAACACACCGTTGCCGTACCACATGTAGCCCAACACCGTGCCGACGGCAATCGCCGCCAGCGCCACGAGCACCCGTCGACGCAGTTCCTTGAGGTGCTCGACGAGAGACATCTCCGCCTCGGTCGGGCGGCGACGTTTCGACGAACCGCGTGTGCGGGGCACACGGATCCGCCGGGAGGCGTCCGGGGAACTGTCAGTCATTGGTCGTGGAGTCGGCCTTCAGATCCTTCGCATCCGTGGCCTTGACCTCGGAAGCGGCGATGTCGTTGGGGTGCGCGTTGTTCACGGTGTCGGCGGGGGTGACGGCGGACGGGGTGCCGTCCTTCTTCATCTCGTTCATCTCGGACTTGAAGATGCGCATGGAACGACCCAGCGATCGGGCCATCGTCGGCAGCTTCGCAGCGCCGAACAACAGGACGATCACCAGGACGATGATGAGCAGTTGCATGGGGCCGGGCATCATATGTGGTCTTCTCCTCGGCCGGTCAGGCCTGGTTCTTCTTGTCGTTTTCGGTGGTCGGGTTGACCGTCGGCTGGGCGACGTCGTTGACGGTGCCGGTCTCTATCGCCGAGGGCTGCTCGGCGGCAGGGGTGCCGTCCTTCTTCATCTCCGACATCTCGGACTTGAAGATGCGCATCGACCGGCCGGCGGACCGGGCCAGCGTGGGCAGTTTGGCCGCGCCGAAAAGCAACAGGACCACGAGCAGGATGATGAGGATTTCTGGTGCTCCAAGGCTACCCATGGGTACCGGCCTTTCCGTCGCATGAATCAGTCACCGGTAACACTACGCCAGAGTGCGGTAGGCATCCAGCGCAGCGCGGGCACGACGTGCCACACGGTGGGCGAGATCACGCTCACCGTCCTGCGGCACGGCGGCGCGGATCGTCGGCGCGTACGCCAGCAGGAAGCGCTCCAGCCAGTCGCCGGTGTCCGGGATCGCCGCGCGCAACGGTCCCGGCTCGTCGACCTGCCAGATCGGCAGGTACTCGAACATCCACGCCGCGTCGTCCTCCAGCTCGATCTCCGCCCAGCGTTGGCCGTCGCGGTCGAAACCGAAGGGGTCGGACGTGTCGATCACCCGCTCCAGCACCGCCGGCGCCTCGCGTTCGGTCACCGTGACCTGCGACATCCGTGAGACGTTGAAGCACCGCTGGTCGGTACCGTCTTCGCGCGCCCAGAGGTAGGCCTGGCCGTCGATGAACTCCAGCTGGTCCGGCACGAGCGTGCGGGTGCGCAGCGTGTCCGAGGACGTCGAACGGTAGGTCAGCTCCACCCACCGTCGCGAGGTCACGCCCTCGCGCAACGCCGGCAGGTTGCGGGCCAGGGCGGCCGACGTGGCGTCCTCTCCCCCGTCGCCGCGTCCGGCGTCCTGCGCGGTGAGGGCCGCCGCAGGGCGGGCCGGCGTGGTGAACTCGTCCGGGGTGAACCGGTCACGACGGTCGCGCAGGTCCTGCTGCAGGTCGCGGACCAGTGCGGCGGCGGACTCCACCGCCTCGCGTCCCGGGCCCGTGACCACGCTCGCCAGACGCTGCAGGCTCAGCAGCAGCGCGCCGGACTCGGCGGACGTCAACGCCGGGGCGTGGTCCATCCCCAGCGAACTGACCACGTGCGCGTGCATGCCGGAGGTCTGGAACTCCATCAGCGACCCCGGAAGGTACGGCGGAAGTCCGCAGGTCGACGCCTGGTTGAGCTCATGGCGCAGTTGCGGCACACTCACCCCGAACTGGGCGGCGGCGCTCATCAGGGAACCGTCCGGGTGCTGGCGCAGCCAGGCGGTCACGGCGAGTACGCGGCGCACCTGCCAGACGGTGAAGCCGGCGGTGCGTCGTCGTGGCACAGGTGATCCGGTCATGCCTGCTCCCCCGGTCGGCCGAAGGTCCGCACCGCGTCCTCCAGGTGGGTGATGATGTCGGCGACGACGTCCGGCGGGTCCACCACCAGGGCGTCGGTGGCGTAGGACGCCGCGGTGCGGATCAGCCACCGGCGGTCGACGGGGCCGACGGTGTACTCGCCGTGCCCGGCCGGGGTGGCGGCCGCGCGCAGCTCCTGGGCACCGTCCGTGAGGAAACGCACCCGCGCGGTCACCGTCGTCGACGAGGCACGCAGCCCCTCGCCCACCAGGTGGGCGACGGGACGGTCCGGGGCGTGGTGCCGGATCAGCGTGGCGGTCGCCTCGAGGTCGGCGATGCGCGACAGCCGGAAGGTCCGCTGCCCGTCACGGTCGTTGTCGTGGCCGGTGAGGTAGAGCCGGCCGTCGACGGCGGCGACCCCCCACGGGTCGAGGTGGCGGACCTGGGGGTCCTTCGTCAACGCCGGCCAGTAGTTGAACCGCAGGCTCAGGTTGCGGTCCAGGGCCACGTTGATCGCGCGGATGTCGGCGTCGGTGATGTCCACCGCGTCGGGCACGGCGGCGGAGAAACCGGGGCCACCCTCGACGTCGGACGCCGGTGCCACGGTGGAGAGCTTCTGCAGGGCGTGGCGCACCGGGTCGGCCAGTGACTCGTTCGGCACCCACTGCGCCGCCGGACGCAACGCCTGCCAGTGGGAGTCGCTGAGCTCCAGGTCGGGCAGGAAGCTCGTGGCGGGGTCGAGCTGGTACTGCAGTTCGGGGTCGCCGTCGGCGTCGGTGCCGGTGGACTCGACGACGCTGAGCCCCAGCTCGTCGACGAGGGCCCGGTCCCGGTCGAAGCGCTTGCGGACCGCATCCGTCTCGCCGGAGTACCAGTCGACGTGGGCGCGCAGCCACGCCAGGGAGCGGGGACGCTCCGACAGGGCGAACACGAGGTTGAGCAGGCGCGACGACGCTGCGTCCCAGTGCACCTCCGTCGGACGGTTGCGAGCGGTCACGGCCGGTCCTCGTGTGGTTCGGCGTGCAGGATGTCCAGCAGGTCGTCGAGCCCCTCGGCGGTGGGGTCGAAGGGGTCGGGCAGGACGATCTCGGCGCCGCCGTCGCCGTTGACCTTCAGCCGGGTCCAGTCCACGGTCGTCTGCCGGGCGCTGGCCTCGGCGGCGGCGAGGAAGCGGCCGCGGACCGCCGCGCGGGTGGTCTGCGGGGCGGTGTGCGCGGTGGCGGCGACCTCGTCCGGGTCGGTGAGGGTGGCGACCTGCCCGCGGCGGGCGAGCATGTGGAACAGGCCTCGCTGCGGGTCGATGTCGTGGTACGTCAGGTCGACCTGCGCCAGACGAGGGTCGGTGATGTCCAGGCCGCCACGCCCGGCGACACGGTCGAGCAGCTTCTTCTTGATCACCCAGTCGATCTCGGTGTCCACGCCGGAGAAGTCGCCGGACTCCGCGCAGTCGAGCACCCGGCCCCACAGGTCGACGACCGGCGCCAGCTGGGAGTTCGGGGTGCCGGTCCCCGAGGCGTCCTCCTGCCGGTCGGCCAGCCAGTCGACCGCGGCGGCGTGGAAGGCGCGCTGGATGCCCAGCGGCGTGGCCGTGCCACCGTTGCGCAGTTCCAGGGGCGTGGTGCCGGTGAAGTCGCGGGCGATCTCCCGGATCGAGCGGATCTCGTTGGACAGCTCGCAGTCCGGCAGGGCCACCCCCGCCTCGATCATCTCCAGCACCAGCAGCGTGGAACCCACCTTCAGCGCGGTGGTGGTCTCGGACATGTTCGAGTCGCCGACGATGATGTGCAGGCGGCGGAACCGGGAGGAGTCCGCGTGCGGCTCGTCGCGGGTGTTGATGATCGGACGCGACCGCGTCGTCGCCGAGGACACCCCCTCCCACACGTGGTCGGCACGCTGGGACAGGCAGTAACCCGGCCCGAAGTTCTCGTTCGGGGCGCCGGCGGTCGGCACGCTGATCTTGCCCGCCCCGCAGATCAGCTGGCGGGTCACCAGGAACGGCAGCAGCTGCGCCGACAGGCTCTTCAGGGGCATGCCCCGGCCCACCAGGTAGTTCTCGTGGCAGCCGTAGGAGTTGCCGACCGAGTCGGTGTTGTTCTTCAGCAGGTACACCTTGCCGCCGATGCCGCGCTCGTTGAGCGACGCCTCGCACCGCGACGCCAGGTCGTGGAAGATCAGCTCCCCGGCGCGGTCGTAGGTGACCAGCTGGTGCAGGGAGTCGCACTCGGCGGTGGCGAACTCCGGGTGCGCGCCGACGTCGAGGTAGACCCGCGAGGCGTTGGGCCAGTACACGTTGCTGCTGCGGTAGCGCTCCACCACCGGGGCGAACAGGTGCCGGGCGACCTCGTCCGGGCCGAGCCGACGGTGGCTGTCGAGCACACTGGTGATGCCGAACTCCGTCTCCAGGCCCATGATCCTACGGGTGAACACCTCACCGGAACCGGCAGAGGACGACGCGGCGGACGTGGCTACTGCCCGCCCTTCTGGACGTAGGACTTCACGAACTCCTCGGCGTTGGACTCCAGCAGCCCGTCGATCTCGTCGAGGAGGTCGTCGGTGCCGCTGACCCGCAGCTGCTCCTGGCCGGAGGCGGAGGGGTCGGTGGTGCCGGCGTCCTCGTCGGAGGGGCCACGGCCCCCGTGCACCTGGCCCTGGCTAGAGCCACCCGTCGAGCCTGATCCGGCTGCCATGTGGAACCACTTCCTTCACGAGTTTCCCGCCCGTCGGGCGGGAGATGGGTACGAGATGTTAGGTGATGTTCACCGCACGTTCTTGACGTCTACAGACTAGCAGTCGACCCCGGCGAGGGAGCCGGGAATGACCTCGCCGAGCACGCGGACGAGCCCGGCGGCGTCGGTGACGTCGGCCAGCGCCTCGCGCAGCTGGGCGGCCGAACCGTCCAACGGGTCGGAGAGCAGCACGCGCGTAGTCGACGACGCACCGTAGGGCGTGTCGAGGACGAGCGTGTCCCAGTTGGCGGCGAGCAGTTCATCGGCGAAGTGTCCGGCGACCTCTCCGCGCAACCAGGCGCGTGTGTCGCACGGGGCGTGCGCCGCGGCGGCGGCGACGTCCTCGGCCGGGACCAGGGTGCGCATGCGCCCCTTGCGCACCAGCGCGTTGTACAGGCCCTTGGCCGGGTCGATGTCGTGGTACTGGATGTCGACCACGGCCATCGTGGGGTGGTCCCACTCCAGCCCGCGGGCGCGGTAGCCGTTGAGCAGGGAGAGCTTCGCCGTCCAGTCCAGCCGGTCGGCGGTGCTCATCGGGTCGCGCTCCAGGTCGTCGAGGATCTCCCCCCACACCTGCAGGACGAGGTCGTCGCCGCGCTGCCGCCGCTCGGCGGGCACGGCCTCGGCCACCCGGCGTCGGATCTCGCGCTGCAGCTGCACCGCGGTGAGTTCCTTGTTGCCGTAGAGCCGCAGCCCGGTGGTGCAGTCCAGGTCGCGGGAGACCTGCTGCACCGCGGCGACCGGCTCGTGGAGGGCCAGGTCGGAGAAGTCCGCGCCGGCGCCGACCGCATCGAGCACCAGGGCGGTGGTGCCGAGTTTGAGGAAGGTGGCGTACTCCGAGAGGTTCGCATCCCCGATGATCACGTGCATCCGCGCCCACCGCTCCCCCACGTGCGACTCATCGCGGGTGTTGATGATGCCGCGGTTCAGCGTGGTCTCCAACGACACGGTGGTCTCGATGTAGTCGGCGCGCTGGCTGAGCTGGAAGCCCGGTGACTGACTCTCGGCACCGAGGCCGAGACGTCCGGCACCGGTGTAGACCTGGCGGGTCACGAAGTGCGGGATCAGGGCGGCCTGCACCGCGGCGGTGTCGTAGGAACGCGGGTAGAGGTAGTTCTCGTGGGCGCCGTAGGACGCCCCCTTGCCGTCCACGTTGTTCTTGTGGATCTTCAGCACCGGCTGGTCCTCCACCTCGCCGGCGGCCTGCGCGGCGGCGTGCATCACCAGCTCGCCGGCCTTGTCCCAGATCACCGCGTCCCACGCGTTGGTGGTCTCCGGGGAGGAGTACTCGGGGTGGGCGTGGTCGACGTAGAACCGCGCGCCGGAGGTGGTCACCACGTTGGCCGAGCCCAGGGCGTTCGGGTCGATCACCGGGGCGGTGCGGTAGCGGCGCAGGTCGAAGCCGCGCACGTCACGCAGCGGCGACTCGGCGGTGTAGTCCCAGCGGGTGCGCCTGTTCACACCCAGCCCGGTCGCCCCCGCGTAGGCGATGACGGCCTGCGTGGAGGTCTCGATGGGGCTGGCGTGCGGGTCGTCCGGGGCGATGATGCCGAACTCGGTCTCGGTGCCGATCAGGCGGCGGGGCTCCTCGGTCACCGTGCTGCTCCTGCCTCTGTGCGCTCTGCTCTATCCGCCATGGTGATCTCCACGACGCGTCGGGTGGAGTGCCCGGAGATCCGGGCCCACTCGGCGGGGTTGGTGGTGTCCGGCAGGTCGTCGTTGTCGCGGCACTCCTCGTCGACGGCCAGGTCGACGTGGGCCTCGGTGACACCGTCGCCCTCACCGCGCAGCACGTCCTTGATGGCGAGCTTCTTCACCCGGTCGACGATATTGGCCAGCATGGCACCGGAGGTGAAGTCGCGGAAGAACAGGTCGGAGCGGGAACCGTCGGCGTAGTGCAGGGTCAGGTACGGCCGCTCGTCGGAGTAGAGGTTGTCGATCACCCGGGCGCGCAGGTGCGCCGCGGCGGCCTCGGCCCCGCCGGTGGCGGCGGCCAGCCCCGCGGACATCGGCACCTCGGCGGTGAGGTACTTCTCCAGGATGTCGGCTGCGGCCGCACGGTCGGGACGCTCCACCCGGATCTTCACGTCCAGACGCCCCGGGCGCAGGATCGCCGGGTCGATGAGCTCCTCACGGTTGGACGCGCCGATCACGATCACGTTGCGCAGCCCCTCCACACCGTCGATCTCGGCGAGCAGCTGCGGGACCACCGTGGACTCCACGTCCGAGGACACCCCGGTGCCACGGGTGCGGAAGATGGCCTCCATCTCGTCGAAGAAGATGATCACCGGCTGGCCGGCGGAGGCGATCTTGCGGGCGCGCTCGAAGATCAGCCGGATCTGGCGTTCGGTCTCGCCGACGAACTTGTTCAGCAGCTCCGGGCCCTTGATGTTCAGGAAGTAGGACTTGGCGTCCGGGGTGCCGGCGTCGGTGGCGATCTTGCGCGACAGGGAGGACGCCACCGCCTTGGCGATCAACGTCTTGCCGCAGCCGGGCGGGCCGTAGAGCAGCACACCCTTCGGCGGCAGCAGCCCGTAGTCGCGGTAGAGCTCCGGGTGCAGGAAGGGCAGCTCCACGGCGTCGTGCAGCTGCTCGATCTGGCTCTCCAGGCCGCCGATGTCGGTGTAGGACACGTCCGGCACCTCCTCGAGCACCAGGTCCTCCACCTCGGCCCGGGAGATCACCTCGAAGGCGTACCCGGCGCGCCGGTCGACGACCACGCTGTCGCCGGGGCCGACCTGCTTGGCGGCCAGCTCGGAGGTCAGGGCACCGGCGCACTTCATCAACGTCTCCTCGCCGAGCTTGTCGGCGACGACGATGCGCCCGGAGTCGGCGACCTCGACCACCGTGGCGATGTCACCGGAGTCGGCGTAGCCGCAGACCTCCACGACCTGCTGGCCCTCCCCCAGGCGCACCAGGGATCCGGGGGTGAGCTCGCCCGGTGACACCCGCGGGCTGACGGGCAGGCGCATGCGGCGGCCGGCGGTGTGGACCTCGGCGGTCAGGGCGCCGTCGCCGGTCAGGGCGCCGTCGCCGGTCTCCAGCAGGATGCCGTAGGTGCTCGGCGGGTCGGCCAGCGCGTCCAGCCGGGAGTTGAGTTCGTCCAGCTTGTCGCGGCTGGACTTGAGCATCTCGGTGAGCTTGGCGTTGCGTGTGCCCAGGGTCCGGTTGGCCAGTTGCAGCTGGCGGTAGGACTCAGGTCCGGAGTCGACACGCGCGGTCGGTCCGTCATGGAGATTCTGGTCCGTGGAGTGCTGCGTCATAGGGCGCCACTCTACATGTTAAGGAAAGGTAGCCTATCCAGGAACGCTGAATTGGGGTGGTGGGGCTACTTGCGTGCCCGGCGCTGCGGCTTCGGCGCCACGGTGCCGTCGGCCAGGCGTCGGGCCCAGACCAGGAAGGCGGTGTGGGCGTTCATCCGGTGCTCCGGGCGGGTGGCCAGACCCTCGACCTTCCACTCGCGCACCAGGGACTCCCACGCCTTGGGCTCCGTGAAGCACTTGAGCTCGCGGATGCCCTCCATGACCTTCATCAGCTGCGGCACGGTGGCCACGTAGGTCATGAACACCCCGCCGGGGATCAGCAGGTCGCGCACGGTCTCCAGGCACTCCCAGGGGGCGAGCATGTCCAGGATGACCCGGTCGACCGGCCCGTCGGTGTCGGCGACGGTGACGTCCTTGAGGTCCCCGAGGCGAAGGTCCCAGTTCGCCGGGTGCTCCCCCATGTACTCGGTGACGTTGGCCTCGGCGTAGTCGAGGTGGTCCTCGCGGATCTCGTAGGAGATCAGCTGGCCGTCGGCGCCCACCGCGCGCAGCAGGGTCATCGACAGCGCACCGGAGCCGGCCCCGGCCTCCAGGACCTTCGCGCCGGGGAAGATGTCGCCCTCCACGAGGATCTGGGCGGCGTCCTTGGGGTAGATCACCGCGGCACCACGCGGCATGGACAGCACGTGGTCCACCAGCAGGTGCCGGAAGCACAGGTACTCGCCGCCGACGTGGGAGACCACCACGGTGCCCTCGTCGGAGCCGATGATGTCGTCGTGGCTGATCTCGCCCTTGTGGGTGAAGTAGCTGCCGCCGGTCTCCAGGGTGATGGTGTAGTGACGGCGCTTGGCGTCGGTCAGCTGGACCCGGTCGCCGGGCTGGAACGGGCCGGAGTAGGCCACGGGGTTCCCCTTTACGTTGGTGTGGCAGTGACCCGGACAGTGTAACGGGTCAACCGTGCCGCGCTACTCACAGCGCCTCGGGGAGCCCGCACACCCCCGCCCGGCACACCTGCGCCACCGCGGCGGTGCCGTCAGACTCGCCGCCAGGCACCCCGCCGACGAGGCGCGCACCGTGGGCGACGTCCAGCACCAGGCAGGACGTCCCCAGCCGGGTGCGCAGTGCGGCGACCTGCGTGCCGGACGCGCCGCGCACCGTGGCCTGCACCGGCCCGGCCAGGTGGCACTCCAGGGCGCACAACCAGCCGCCGGCCTGCGCGAGGTGGCCCTCGACGACCCCGCGGTGGGCGTCGAGGATGCGCCGGGCCTCCGCCGCCCAGCGCGAGCCCATGCTGCGCACGTCCGCGTCGTCCATCGCCGTCGCCAGCGCCCCGGCGAAGCTCAACGCCTCGGCCAGCACCGCCACCGCCGAGGGCGTGGCCCCGTCGTAGGGGTCGCGGGGACGCACCCCGGTGGACGCCACGGGCGTCGCCGCGTCGTACCAGGTGCCCGCACCGCGGTGGAAGGTCACCTGCAGGTGACGGATCAGTTCGGAGACCGACCCCGCCACGTCCATCCCCCGGTAGGTCGGCCCCTGGTGCTCCCAGAGCCGCACGAGCGCCAGCAGCAGCCACGCCCCGTCCTCCAACGTGCCCGGGGCGTGCGGGGTGCCGGCACACCGCAGGACGCCGCGAACGGTGCTGTCGCCGTCGCCCGTTCCGGTGTCCACGGCGTGGTGCCACAGCGCCAGGGTGGTGCGTGCCCCGGCCTCCGGATCACCGGCCTCGGTGAGCGCGACGGCGGCCATCGCGTTCCACGCGGTGACGACCTTGCCGTCCACCGCAGGACGCGGCCGCCCGGCGCGCGTCCGGTGCAACTCCTCGCGCACCTCCGGGTCCAGGGGCAGCCCCTCGCGCCGGGTGAGCACCACCCGCCCGTCCACGTCACCCTCACCGGTCAGCCCGACGGCCTCGAGTTCGCCGGGTGCCCAGGTGTACGTGTAGCCCTCCACGCGGGCGCCGTCGACGACGGTGTCGGCGTCTAGCCCGCTGGCGAGCAGGTCTGTTGCATCGGCAGGCAGGTCACGGCGAAGGAAGCCGCGGGTCAGCTCGCAGGCCTCGGCGGCCAGGGCGTCGTCGGGACGCCGCACCAGGTAGGCGGACAGGGCGCGCAGCAGCAGGGCGTTGTCGTAGAGGGTCTTCTCGAAGTGCGGCACCGTCCAGTCACCGTCCACGCAGTAACGGTGGAACCCGCCGTCCACCGCGTCGAAGAGGCCCCCGCGCAGCATCGCGGCGACGGTACGTCCCACGATGTCGAGCACCTCGGTGGCGGCGTCCGGCGATCCGGTGCGCTCGGCCCAGCGCACCAGGCCCAGCAGTGCGCCGGCCGGCGGGAACTTCGGCGCCCCGCCGAAGCCGCCGGTGGGGTGCTCGGCGGCGCGCATGCGCTGCACGATGCGGGTCGGCAGCTGCGTCGTGGCGTCCTGCGCGGCCCAGGAGGCGGTCGAGGACGCGTCACTCTCTTCCTCGCTGCCGCCGATCGCCTCGTTGAGCCGGGCGCTGATCTCGTCGACCCGGCCCCGCTCGGTCGTCCACGTGCGGGTGACCGCGTCGAGTACCTGGGAGAACGACGGGCGGCCCTGCCGCGGTTCCGGCGGGAAGTAGGTGTCGGCGAAGAACGGGCGTCCGTCCGGGTCGGTGAACACGGTCATGGGCCACCCGCCCTGGCCGCTGAGCGCCACCGTGGCCTGCATGTAGTAGGCGTCCACGTCCGGGTGCTGCTCGCGGTCGACCTTCACCGCCACCATCGTCTCGTTGATGGTCCGGGCGATCCGCGGGTCGCTGAAGGACTCCTCGGCCATCACGTGACACCAGTGGCAGGTGGCGTAGCCGACGGACACGAGCACCGGCACGTCGCGCTCCCGGGCCTCGGCGAAGGCCTGCTCACCCCAGGGTCGCCAGTGCACCGGGTTGTCGGCGTGGGCGAGGAGGTACGGGGACGTCGATCCGGAGAGTGCGTTGCTGTGCATGCACACCACGGTAACCGCGACGGCGGGCGAGCACCGACGGAACACCGGTGGAACACCGCCTACTACAGTGACGGGAATGAGCTTCCCCGACACCGCCGAACTCGCCGCCCAGCTGACCGGCTCCCTCAGCACGGACCCCGACGTGCTCGCCGCCTACTCCTCCGACGAGGCGCTGTACAGCCCGGTCGGCACACCGCTGGCCCTGGTGCGCGCGGTGGACGTCGACGACGTGGTCGCCACGATGCGCTTCGCCCACGCCCACGGCGTCCCCGTGGTGCCGCAGGGCGCACGCTCGGGGATCTCCGGGGCGGCCAACGCCGTCGACGGTGGCATCCTGCTCTCCCTGGCGTCGATGACCCACGTGCTGGAGGTTGACGAGGCGAACATGACCGTCACCGTGCAGCCCGGCATCATCAACAAGGACCTGAAGGACGCGCTGCGCCCGCGTGGGCTGGCGTACCCGCCGGATCCCGGCAGCTACGCGATGTGCTCCATCGGCGGCAATATCTCGACCAACGCCGGCGGCATGTGCTGCGTGAAGTACGGCGTGACCCGCGAGTACGTCCGTGAACTTACCGTGGTGCTCGCCGACGGGACGGTGACCCGCCTGGGACACCGCACCGTCAAGGGCGTGGCCGGTCTCGACCTCGCCAGCCTGTTCACCGGCTCCGAGGGAACCCTCGGGGTGATCGTGGAGGCCACTTTGAAGGTCGTGCCCCTGGGGGCGGACCCGCTGAGTGCGCTGGCCACCTTCCCCACCGTGCGCGCCGCCGCCGAGGCCGTCTCGGCCTACATGGCGACCGGTGCTGCGCCGTCGCTGCTGGAGATGATGGACGCCGCGACCATCGCCATGGTCAACGACCTCGGCGACTTCGGACTCGACGCCTCGGTCGGCGCGGTGCTGATCATGCAGTCGGACGCCACCACCGCCGCCGACGACACCGAGGCCTTCGCCGCCGTCGCCGGTGAGCACGGGGCGATCGACGTGGCCTTCGCCGACAACGCCGTGGACTCCGAACTCCTCGTCGCCGCCCGGCGCTCCGCCCAGCCCGCCTGGGAGCACTACGCCCGCGCCCACGGCGGCGGACAGCTCCTCGACGACGTCTGCGTGCCGCGCTCCCGCATGGCGGAGTTCTGTGACGGTATCGAGGACGTGCGCACCGCCACCGGCGCCCAGGTCACCGTGATCGGCCACGCCGGCGACGGCAACATGCACCCCTCGGTCTTCTTCGACACCTCCGACGAGGCCTCCGTGGCCGCCGCGCAGGACGCCTTCGACCGCATCATGGCCCTGGGCCTGGAACTCGGCGGCACCATCACCGGCGAGCACGGTGTCGGCAACCTGAAGAGCCACTGGCTCGCCACCGAACTCGACGAGGGCAGCCGACGCCTGCACCGCGACATCAAGGCCGCCGTGGACCCGACCGGGATCCTGAACCCCGGCAAGATGCTGGAGCACCTGTGACGGAAACTGCTACTGGTCTCGATACTGCTCTCGCCGAGCTGCGCGGCCGGCTCAGCGGCTCGCTGAGCACCGACGCCGACGTCCTGGCGTCCTACTCCACCGACCAGTCCGCGCACCGCGCCGACGGCGCGGCACGGGCCCTCGTGCGCGCCGGGTGCGTCGACGACGTGGTCGCCACGATGCGTTTCGCCCACGCCCACGGCGTCCCGGTGGTGCCGCAGGGTGCGCGCTCCGGGCTGTCCGGTGGTGCGTGCGCGGTGGACGGCTGCATCCTGCTGTCCGTGGCGTCCATGGACCGCGTGCTGGAGGTCGACGAGGCGAACATGACCGTCACCGTGGAACCCGGCATCATCAACAAGGACCTCAAGGACGCGCTGCGTCCCCGCGGTCTCGCCTACCCGCCGGACCCCGGGTCGGTGGCGATCTCCTCGGTCGGCGGCAACATCGCCACCAACGCCGGCGGCATGTGCTGCGTGAAGTACGGCGTGACCCGCCAGTACGTCCGTGAGATCTCCGTGGTGCTCGCCGACGGCACCCTCACCCGGCTGGGCCAGCGCACCGTCAAGGGCGTGGCGGGCCTGGACCTGGTGTCCCTGCTCACCGGGTCCGAGGGGACCCTCGGGGTGATCGTGGAGGCCACGCTGAAGGTCGTTCCCTTAGGGGCCGATCCGCTGAGCGCGCTGGCGACCTTCCCCAGCGTCGCCGCCGCGGTGCAGACCGTGGCCGCCTACATGGCGACCGGGGCGTCCCCGTCGATGCTGGAGATGATGGACGGCATGACCATCGGGCTGCTCGGCGAGGTCGGTGACTTCGGGTTGGACGCTTCCGTGGGCGCGGTGCTGCTCATGCAGTCCGACGCCACCACCGCCGCCGACGACACCCGCGCCTTCGCCGCCGTCGCCGAGGCCCACGGGGCCGTCGACGTCGCCTTCGCCGACAACCCGGTCGACTCCGACCTGCTCGTCGCCGCCCGGCGGGCGGTGCAGGTCGCCAATGAACGCTACGCCTCCACCCACGGCGGCGGGCAGATGATCGACGACGTGTGCGTCCCGCGCAGCCGCCTGGCGGACTTCTGCGCCGGGGTGGAGGCCATCCGTGACGACACCGGCACCACCGTGGGCCTGGTCGCCCACGCCGGCGACGGCAACGTCCACCCCTCGGTGTTCCACGACCTCGCCGACGAGACCTCCGTCGCCGCGGCGACCACCGCCTTCGACCGCATCATGGCCCTGGGCCTGGAACTCGGCGGCACGATCACCGGCGAGCACGGCGTCGGTGCGCTGAAGGCAGCCTGGCTGCCCACCGAGCTCGACGCCGGCAACCGCGCCCTGCACCGCGCGGTCAAGAGCGCCCTTGACCCGACCACGATCCTCAATCCCGGAAAGATGCTGGAACACCTGTGAGCCGCCGTCCCCTCGCCCTGTCCCCGTCGCGTGTCGGCGACTACCGCCAGTGCCCGCTGCTCTACCGGCTGCGGGCCATCGACCGACTGCCCGAACCGAGCACCGTCGCCCAGGTCAAGGGCACACTCGTGCACGCCGTGCTCGAGGACCTGCACGGCATGCCGCGCGAGGAACGCACCTACCCGGCGGCGGTGAAGATGCTCTCCCCGCACTGGACGGAGATGAAGGCCAAGGACCCGCAGCTCGACGAGCTCGTGCCCGAGGACACCACCATGGACTTCCTGGTGGAGGCCCGTTCCCTGGTCAAGGGGTACTTCCAGATGGAGAACCCGGGCGGTTTCGACGCCGAGTCCGTGGAGAAGTTCGTGGACACCACGCTGCCCAACGGGGTGCCTGTGCGCGGGTTCATCGACCGTGTCGACGTGGCACCCACCGGCCAGGTCCGGGTGGTCGACTACAAGACCGGCAAGAAGCCCATCCCCCGGTTCTCCGCGCAGGCGGTGTTCCAGATGCGTTTCTACGCCCTGGTGTGGTGGCGCCTGTTCGGCCACATCCCCGAGCAGCTGCGTCTGATGTACCTGAAGGTGCAGGACGACATGGTGCTCTCCCCCACCCCGGCGGAACTCAACTACGTGGAACGCGACCTCGGTGACATCTGGTCGAGTATCGGGGCCGACGCGCGTAGCGGGAACTTCGCGCCGAAGACCTCGAAGCTCTGCGGCTGGTGCTCCTTCAAGCCCATCTGCCCCGCCTTCGGCGGGACACCGCCGGAGTACCCCGGGGTGCCCGAGGAGTTCGCCTGAGGAGTTCGCCTGAGGAGTTCGCCTGAGCGCTCAGGAGAGGTCGAGGGCGTCCAGCAACGAGAGGAACGCCGGGGCCACCGGGGTGCGCCAGAGCACGTCGGCGCGGCGGTCGGCGCGCCCCGGCCCGCCGTTGACCACCGCGACCGTCTTGCCCTGGCGTGCGGCGTCCAACGCCAGGCGGTACCCGCTCATCACCGCCAGCGACGAGCCGACGACCAGCAGGCTGGACGCCGTGTCCAGCATGGAGTCCGCGCGGTGCTTTCGTTCGGCCGGCACCGGCTCACCGAAGTAGACGACGTCCGGTTTGAGCAGGATGCTGCCGCACCGCCGGCACCCGGCCATGCGGAACTCGCGGACGTGGGCCTCGTCGAGGCTCACGTCGCCGTCCGGGTTGACCTGCGAGGCGTCCAACCGGATGCTCTCGGCGTAGCCGGGGTTGAGTTCCTCCAGCCGGGCGTCCAACGACGGACGGTCCTCGAGGTGCCCGCAGTCCAGGCAGATCACCCGCGCCAGATCCCCGTGCAGGCTGAGCAGGTTGTGCGAGCCGGCCGCGGCGTGCAACCCGTCGACGTTCTGGGTGACCACCCCGGTGACCAGACCCGCCTGCTCAAGCTCGACGAGGGCGTAGTGGGTGAGGTTGGGCCGTGCGGCGGCCATGCGGCGCCAGCCGACGAAGGAGCGTGCCCAGTAGCGGTGCGAGGCGTCCGGGTCGTGCCGGAACTCCTGGTAGGTCATCGGACGGTGGCGGGTCAACGACCCGGACGGGCCCCGGTAGTCCGGCACCCCGGAGTCGGTGGACACCCCGGCGCCGGTGAGCACCAGCGCCGGGGTGGCGCGCAGCTGCGCGGTGAGCGCCTGCAGCGCCTCGTCCGGCGGGGTGGGTGTGGCGGTCTCGTCGACGACCCGGGCGATCGAGCGCAGTGCGGA
The DNA here is from genome assembly GCF_052377495.1 of Corynebacterium sp. AOP36-E1-14. Lineage (NCBI taxonomy): Bacteria > Bacillati > Actinomycetota > Actinomycetes > Mycobacteriales > Corynebacteriaceae > Corynebacterium > Corynebacterium sp. AOP36-E1-14. The sequence goes on along the minus strand of NZ_JBQSWV010000003.1, from coordinate 51,038 downwards.
CCGGTGGACCGGGGTCACGAGGTCAGGGAGCATGCCCGCCAGGCTACCCCTGCAGGTCCAGGCGGAACCACGGCGAGTCCGGGTGGTTCAGCGCCACGGCGGTGTCGTGGACGAAGCGGTGGCAGGAGTCGTCCAGGCGCCCGTCGGACACCGCCCGGCCGACGACCACACCGTCGGCGTAGTCCGTCCAGCTGCCGTAGGCGTCCCGCGCCATCGCCAGGGCGCGGCCCAGGGGTGCATCGCACTGCTCTTCGGTGAGCAGTCCCCCGCCGTGGGCCAGCCACAGCAGGTGTACGGCGACCGAGATGTCCCAGGCACAGATGTCCTCCGGCGGGGTCGGGGTAAGGGCCTGGTACGCCTCGGGCTGCAGGAACGGCACGACCACGTGGTGGTGGTCGGCGTCCACCGGCCCCAGGACCGTGTGGGCCGCCGGACGCTCGGACCATGCGGTGGCGCACAGGTCGGCGAGGACGCCGTGCTGTGAACTGTAGGCCGGGTCCCCTGCCGCGGAGAGCCGGTCGGCGACGGCGTCGAGGGCGTCCTGGCCGGAGCGGATGCCGAAGACGCGGGCCAGGTGGTGGCGGTGGGTCTCGCCCGGGTCGACGACGAAGATCTTCTGGAACCCCGCGTTCGGGGGGTGTGCGGCGGCGGGGCCGTCGACCATCCTGCCGTCGGCGAGTCCGTGGGGCAGACTGAGTGCCCAGGCACGGGCGGAGTCGTCCGGTCTCCCCTTGTCCCGGACGACGGCGATATCACGCAGTGACCAGGGAACTTCCCCCAGGATGGTGCGGTAGCTGAGTGTGGTGGTGTCGGTGGTGCTGGTGCTGTCAGCGGGGTATGTCACGCCCATGATGTTAGTCATGAAAACTAACCTCGTGGGCGGCCGTGCGGGATTCACCCCCCGCGTGGGGACACCCGGGGAACACCCCCGGTGCCGTGGCAGGGTGCCGTGGCGGGTGTCGGGGCTCAGTTGTCGTAGAGCGTGCCGCGCCACACCGGGTGCAGCAGGTTCTCCTTGCTGAGCACCTGGTCGAGCGTCTCGGCGTCCAGCAGCTCGCGCTCCAGCACGACCTCACGCACCGACTTGCCCGTGCGTGCGCACTCCTTGCCGACCAGGTCACCGTTGTGGTGGCCGATCAGCGGGTTGAGGTAGGTGACGATACCGATGGAGTGCTCGACGTAGGAGCGGCACACGTCCTCGTTGGCGGTGATGCCCACCACGCACAGCGTGCGCAGCGTGGTGCAGGCGCGGGCGAGCAGACGGATCGACTCGAACAGGGACTGCGCGATCACCGGCTCCATCACGTTGAGCTGCAGCTGGCCGGCCTCCGCGGCCATCGAGATGGTCACGTCGTTGCCGAAGACCTTGAAGCAGATCTGGTTGACGACCTCCGGGATCACCGGGTTCACCTTCGCCGGCATGATCGACGACCCCGCCTGACGCTCCGGCAGGTTGATCTCGTTGAGCCCGGCACGCGGACCCGAGGACAGCAGGCGGAGGTCGTTGCAGATCTTCGACAGCTTCATCGCCACACGCTTGACCACGGAGCTGGCGTTGACGTACGCGCCGGTGTCGCTGGTGGCCTCGAGCAGGTCGTTGGCGGAGACGATGTCCAGGTCGGTGACCTCACGCAGCGCCTCGATGACCTCGGCGCGGTAACCGGTGTGCGCGTTGACGCCCGTGCCGATCGCCGTACCACCGAGGTTGACCTCCAGCATGAAGCCGGCGGCCCGGTCGAGCTGGGCCTGCTCCTCCGACAGGTTCTGGGCGAAGGCGGTGAGCTCGTCGCCCAGGCTCACCGGCACGGCGTCCTGCAGCTGGGTGCGGCCCATGGTGATCACGTCGCGGAACTCGTCACCCTTGTTCGAGAAGGCGCGCTCCAGCGCGCTGAGGTGGCGGATCAGGTCCTGGAAGGCGGTGTGGATGCCCAGCCGGAACCCCGTCGGGTAGGCGTCGTTGGTGGACTGGCCCATGTTGACGTCGTCGTTGGGGTTGATCACGTCGTAGCTGCCCTTGGGCTTGCCCAGGTACTCCAACGCCAGGTTGGCGACGACCTCGTTGACGTTCATGTTCGTCGACGTGCCCGCACCGCCCTGGTAGACGTCGATCGGGAACTGGTCCATGCAGCGGTGGTCGAGCAGGATCCGGTCGCAGGCCCAGACGATCGCCTCGGCCTTCTCCGTCGGCAGGGTGTGCAGCCGCTGGTTGGCCAGCGCCGCCGCCTTCTTGACCTGCACCATGCCGCGGATGAACTCCGGCAGCTGGTTCAACGTGGTCCGGGAGATCTGGAAGTTGTCCACCGCACGCAGTGCGTGCACGCCGTAGTAGGCGTGCTCGGGCACCTGCATGGTGCCGAGCAGGTCCTCCTCGGTGCGGAAGGTGTCCGCGGCATGGGCGCTGAGGGAATGGGTCTCAGCAGCCGTGATCAGCTGAGTCGAGGACGTGACCGGCGAAGACTCGGGCCGGTACTCGGGGACGGTCATGGGAGGTCGTGGCCTTTCGGGAAAGGGGGGTTGGAGGGTCAGATCAGATTCGTGCGATGCGGATGTCGCTGGCGAGGATCGCCTCGGCACCCAGCGCCGAGAGATTGTCCATCAGGGTGTTGGCGTCCTTGCGCGGCACCATGGCACGCACCGCCACCCAGTTGTCCTGGGCCAACGGGGCGACCGTGGGCGCCGACAGGCCGGGCGTGACCGCCGCGGCCCGGTCGAGGATGTCCCGGGAGCAGTTGTAGTCCAGCATCACGTAGTTGCGTGCGTGCAGGATCCCCTCGATGCGCTTGAGCAGCACCCGCTGCCGGTCGTCGACGGGGGCACCGCGACGCCCCACGACCACCGCCGTCGAGCTGATCACCGGGTCGCCGAAGGGACGCAGCCCCTGCTGGCGCAGGGTACGGCCGGTGGAGACGACGTCGGCGATGGCGTCCGCCACGCCGAGGCGGATCGAGATCTCCACCGCGCCGTCCAGACGCACGACGGTGGCGTCGATGCCGCGGGACTGCAGGTCGCGGCGCACGAGGTTGGGGTAGGACGTCGCGATGCGACGGCCCTGCAGCCCCTCCACCGTCCACTCCTGGTCGGCGGGCGCGGCGTAGCGGAAGGTCGAGTCGCCGAAGCCGAGCTCGAGGAGCTCCTCGGTCTCCTCACGGGTGTCCGCGGCCAGGTCCCGGCCGGTGATGCCCATGTCCAGGTGGCCGCTGGCCACGTAGATCGCGATGTCCTTGGGGCGCAGGAAGTAGAACTCGACGCCGTTGTCGGCGTCGACCACGGTCAAGGACTTGGAGTCGCCACGGCCCGGGTAACCGGCCTCGGAGAGGATCTCCGTGGCGGTCTCCGACAGCGACCCCTTGTTGGGGACCGCGACCCGCAGCAGGTCGGGCTGGTTGTTCTCTGGATTGCTCACGCCGCCGCCTCTCAGAGGAACTTGTAGATGTCGGCAGGGTTCAGGCCGCGGCCGACCATCACGACCTGCAGCCAGTAGATCAGCTGGGAGATCTCCTCGGAGAGCTCGTCGTCGGACTGGTACTCCGCGGCGAGCCAGACCTCACCGGCCTCCTCGACGATCTTCTTGCCCTGGAAATGCACCCCAGCGTCGAGTGCCTCCACGGTTCCGGAGCCGGCGGGACGATCCGCGGCACGCTGGGACAGTTCCTCAAACAGGGAGTCGAAGTTCTTCACGGCACTCATTCTGTCACAGACCAGCACCCGCGCGCCGACGCGGTCACCCCGACCGCTCACCCCACCCGGGCGCGACCGAGCTGTTCCCAGAAGCCGCGCAGGTCGTCGATGACCAGTCCCCCGAGATTCGGCTCCCCGCCACGCAGCACCGCCACCGGCACCGCACCGTCCGGCACCACAGCCCCGTCCGCGGGAAGTCCCACGACCCGGCACCCCGCGGCGACCGCGGAGGTCATGCCGTTGGTGGAGTCCTCCATCACCAGGCAGTCGTCGGGGGCCAGGCCGAGCCGGTCGGCGGCCAACAGGTAGGGCGTCGGGTCGGGTTTGCCCGTGGCCACCTCGTCGCCGCACACCGAGTCGACGAAGAACTCGTGGCCGATCGAGCCCAGGGCCTGGTCCGTCAGCGAACGGAAGGTGTTCGTGACCACCATCATCGGCAGACCGGCCCGGTGGCCCTCGGCGAGCAGCCCGCCGACGCCCGGACGCAGTTCCAGCCCCTCGGCGAAGAGGGCGGAGACGTGGTCGTAGAGCCAGGTGATCCACCCGTCGACCTCGTCGTCGGTGGGCTCCAGCCCCGCCCACCGCGCCACCAGGCGCACCGTCCCGTCCGCGGTGCCGCCCACCGTCGTGGCCCGGACCTCCGGGGTCAGTTCACGGCCCATCGCCGCGGCCATCGCGTACGTCGCCTCACCCCACAGCGGTTCGGTGTCGACGAGTGTGCCGTCCATGTCCCAGAGAATCGCCTTCATGCTTCCCATCATGCCCGCCGGGACGACCGGCCGATACAATCGCCCACCATGACCTCCGTCACCCCAGACATCTCCACCCCCGCCCACTCCACCGACGCCTACTTCGAGCCCGCGGCCGTGACCACCGACGACCTCGGGGCCACCTGGACCGACTACGTCGCCACCGCGCACACCGTGAGCCCCTGGGGCCCGGACCTGCAGCACGGCGCTCCCCCGTCCGCCCTGGTCACCCACGTCCTCGAAAAGGCCGCACCGCAGGGAGGGCGCCTCGTGCGCGTCACCACCGAACTGCTCGGCGCCGTGCCGGTGGCACGGTTGCGCACCACCGCCAGGGTCGTGCGCCCGGGCCGGCGGATCAGTTACCTGGAGGCCGTCGTCACCGACACCTCCGGCCGCGAGGTCGTGCGCGGCAGCGCCTGGTGGATCAGGACCACCGACACCACCGCCGTGGAGAACCCGCAGGTGCCCAGCGCCGCGGAGATGCTCCCCCGTGACCGGTGCGCCGACGCCACGGAGTTCCTCGAGGCCTGGGCGAGCCCGTACATCGACACCATCGAGATGTACGGCTCCGGACGCCAGGCCTGGATACGCAGCACGATCCCCGTCGTCGCCGGTGTCCCCGACTCCCCCTGGACCTCCCTGATGGCCGTGGCGGACGCCACCAACGGCGTCGACCGCGTCCTCGACCCGCGTGAGTGGCAGTTCATGAACACCGACCTCACCGTGTCGCTGCACCGCCTGCCCGGGCAGGGGTGGGCCGGCGACGGGTGGACCGGGGTGCAGGCCGAGGCCAACCTGGGACCCGACGGGGTCGGGCTGACCATCGGACGCCTCCACGACGCCCGTGGTCCCCTCGGCTCGACCAGCCAGTCGCTGCTGCTGCAGCCGGCCGGGTGATGTAGCTCCCCCGGCTACTCCTGCTCGATGATGCTGTCGAGGTCGTCGAGCACCTCGTGGGAGTCCGCCCCGACCTCCTCGCACAGCACGGTCACCAGCGCACGGAAGTCCTCGACCTCCTCGTCCTCGTAGACCGCGTCGGCGTGCCGGTCGCTGAGGGCACGCAGTGCGTCGTGCGCGGAGATGACCTGCAGCACGACCTCCCCGGTCGGGTCGGCGCGCACGCCGGCGACCAGGCGGTGCAGGATCTCGGCGGACTCGTCCACCACGGACTCCGGGAACGGAGCCTCCCAGAACTCCCGGTCCTCCTCGCGCAGGTAGCTGCCGGTGGCCATGGACCGCAGGTTCCCGATGAACTCCTGACGGGCCGCGTCGGTCGCGGCGACGAACTCGTTCACAGTGCCACCCCCAGCAGGGCCGCGCACACGGTGCGCAGCGTCGGTGCGTCCGGTTCCGGTGCCCCGTCACTCCCGGCATCGCCCCAGGCGACACACCAGGAGTCGAGGAGACGCAGGACGCCCGGGGTGTCCAGGTCGTCGGCCAGCGCGGCGCGCACCGCGGTGACGGTCCCGGCGTCCACCGCGGCGTCCGCCGCCGTGCGCCAGTGCGCCAGGCGCCGCTCGGCGCGGGCGAGCACCGCGTCCGACCAGTCGCGGTCGCGGCGGTAGTGCTCCTCGTAGAGGCCCAGGCGGATGGCCGCCGGGTCGTGGCCCTGCGCGGTCAGGCGGGAGACGAACACCAGGTTGCCCAGCGACTTGCTCATCTTCGTGCCGTCCAGACCGATCATGCCGGTGTGCACGTAGTGCCCGGCCATGCGCTCCACGCCGTGCGCGGCCTCGGCGTGGGCCGCGGAGAACTCGTGGTGCGGGAAGCGCAGGTCACTGCCGCCGCCCTGGACGGCGAACGAGGAGCCCAGGCGGTTGGTGGCGATGGCGGAGCACTCCACGTGCCAGCCGGGTCGTCCGGCGCCGAAGGGCGAGTCCCAGGCGGGCTCGCCGTCGCGGTGGGCGCGCCAGACCAGCGCGTCCATCGGGTGCCGCTTGCCGGGACGCTCCGGGTCTCCGCCACGCTCGCCGAAGAAGCGGGCCATCGTCTCGGAGTCGTAGCGCGACTCGTAGCCGAACTGTTCGGTGAAGGTGTGGTCGACGTAGACGTCGGGGAAATCGTCTTCGAGACGGTAGGCGGCACCGGCGGTGACCAGGCGCTCGACCATGTCGATGACCTCGTCGACCGACTCCATCGCGCCGACGTAGTCTCGCGGCGGGACGACGGAGAGCGCCGCCATGTCCGAGCGGAAGAGGTCGATCTGGCTGTCGCCGAGCTCGCGCCAGTCCACCCCGTCGCGCTCGGCCCGCTCGAACAGCGGGTCGTCGACGTCGGTGATGTTCTGCACGTAGTGCACGCCGTGACCGTTGTCGAGCAGCTGGCGGATCGCCAGGTCGAAGGTCACGTAGGTGGCCGCGTGGCCGAGGTGGGTGGAGTCGTACGGGGTGATCCCGCAGACGTAGACACCGACCTCGCCGGCCGGTGTCAGGGTGCCGGTGTCGACCGGCAGGACGTGGTCGGCGGCGGTGTCGTGGAGAGTGAGCGGGACACCGTCACCGGCGAGGACGGGGACGTCGGGGGTGGGCCAGGAACGCATGGGGCCTGAGTCTAGTCACCCCGGGCCCGGCGGTACGCCACCGGTGGGGCCGGTGCGTGGATCAGGCGTTGATCATGCCGGTGGCCAGCAGGATCAGCACGATCACACCCACCGGGATGCGCCACAGGGCGAACCAGGCGAAGGAGTGGTTGGCGACGAACTTCAGCAACCAGGCGATCGAGACGTAACCCAGGACGAAGGCGATGGCGGTGCCCACGACCAGCTGGGGCGCGCTGGCGGCCTGCCCGGCGGCGGGGTCGAAGGCGTCCGGCAGGCTGAACAGGCCGGACGCCAGGACGGCGGGGATGGCCAGCAGGAAGGAGAAGCGGGTGGCGACCTCACGGTCGAGGTTGAGGAACAGGCCGGCGGACACCGTCGCACCGGAGCGCGACACCCCGGGGATCAGCGCCAGGCACTGGGCGAAGCCCATGAGCAGGGCGTCCTTCATGGTGAGCTTGTCGTAGCTGCGCTGGTGGGTGCCGACCTTCTCCGCCCAGATGAAGACGAAGGAGAACAGGATCAGCACGATCGCGGTGATCCACAGGTTGCGCAGGTTGTCGCGGATGAGGTCCTTGGCGAGGAAGCCGATCAGACCGACCGGGATCGTCGCGGCGATGACCATCCAGCCCATGCGGTAGTTCTGGTTGTCGCGCTTGGCCGGGTCGAAGACACCGGCGAACCAGGCCGACAGGATCATCCAGATGTCCTTGGCGAAGAACACCAGCACCGCCAGCTCGGTACCCAGCTGGATCACGGCGGTGAAGGACGCGCCCGCGTCCTCCCCCCAGATCAGCTGGGAGACGATGCGCATGTGCCCTGAGGAGGACACCGGCAGGAACTCGGTGAGCCCCTGGACGATCGAGAGGATGATGGTCTGCAACCACCCCATGTCGGTGGTGGTGACGACGTCGCCGGCGTCGGAGGCGAGATGTGAGGAAAACTCCATGGCTGACGAGAGTACCCTGCCGCGACCCCGCCATCACCTCGCCGTCACTTCGCGACAGCCCCCCGCCCCGACACAGGCCGGAGTCCCGCACCGCGTGTAGTAGCGTGATTGGCGTGAGAAGCCTGTTGACACAGCCGCGGATGAGCCCGGCCAAGCCCCTGACCGTCGCGGCCCTGGCCATGGTGCCGCTGGTGACGTTGTCGGGGTGCGCCGAGCAGATGATCGGGACCGACGGTTCCGACGACGGTGACGGGGAGACCGTGGTCGGCGTCGCCGCCAAGCCGCTGGAGTCCCCCGACACCGACGCCTCCGACGTGACGGGCACGCTCGACTCCGGCGAGGCCCTGCTGGGCCTGGTCCGCGCCGGCGTGGGGACGTCCGTCACCGAAGACTCCCCCGCCCTGGTCGCCGCGCTGGAGCAGGGGCGGCTGGTGATCGGCCCGCTGGAGGACGTGGCGTCCGGCTCCGCACCGTCGGTGGACGTCGACGACACGTGCACCACGGTGACCGGTGCGGTCGACGGCGTCGTGCTGGGCTGTGGGACGACCGTGCGCATCCTCGACGCCGAAGGCCAGGAGGTGCGCAGTCTCGAGGCCCCCGGCGAGGTGACCGCCGCCGCGGTGCACCCCGACGGCAAGGTGGCGTTGACCGTGGAGTCCGACAGCGACGTCCACTGGTTCGACGCCGACGGCGAGGAGACCAGCTCCGAGGACATGACCGCCACCGGCAGCGACATGCAGCTGGTCGGCAACACCCGCAACGCCGACAACGAGGACGACGCCGACAACGAGGACGCGGAGTGGCGCGCCGCGCTCATCGACGCGCAGCAGACCAGCGTCACCGACATCGACATCGCCGGCGAGTCGCGCGTGGCCGCGCTGCGCATCGGCCAGGGCGTGGGGACGGTCTCCGCCGGCACGCAGCCCGACGGGGTGCTCGTCGCCTCCGACGCCCGTCGCGGACAGGCACTGGTCTACACCCTCACCGACGTCATCCGGCACACCCAGGCGGTGCCCACCGGTGAGGGCGCGTGGGCGGTGCTGTGGGACTCCGAGCGTGAGGTCATGTGGGTGTCCACCACCGGCGACAACACGCTGACCGGCTACGACCTGTCGACCGGCACACCGGAGGAGGTCGGCAAGGTGCCGACGACCTCGGACGTGCGCCACATCATCGACGACGGCAGCGGCGACCTGCTGCTCGTCGCCGCCGACGGGACCCGTGAACTCATCCCCGCCGACGACCTCCCCAGCTAACCCTCCCGAGAGGACACCAGACTCATGACCACCTTCCGTGCCTTCCGCGGGGCCGTCTACGACTCCTCACTGCGCGTGCTGTTCACGCTGCGGGCCGAACGCATCCACGGGCTGATGACGTCCGCACTGTCCGTGGCCGCCCGGTCCGCCGCGGCGCGCGCGGCACTGCGCCGCTGCCTCGTGGTCACCGACCCGGTGCTCGCGCAGACCGTCGCCGGGGTCCGCTTCCCCCGCCCGCTGGGGCTGGCCGCCGGCTTCGACAAGAACGCCACCGAGGTCGACGTGTGGGGCCCGCTCGGATTCGGTTCGGCAGAGGTCGGCACCGTCACCGCGGTGCACCAGCCGGGCAACCCGACCCCCCGCCTGTTCCGCCTCCCGGCCGACCGGGCGCTGCTCAACCGGATGGGCTTCAACAACGACGGTGCACTGGCCGCGGCCAAGCGCCTGGGAACCCGGGTCTCCCCCGAACCGGTGGGGGTGAACCTCGGCAAGACGAAGAACACGCCCGTGGAGTGCGCCCCCGGCGACTACTTCGAGTCCGCCCGCGCCGTCGACGACGTCGCCGACTACCTGGTGATCAACGTCTCCTCGCCCAACACCCCCGGGCTGCGCGACCTGCAGGCCGTGGAGAGCCTGCGGCCGATCGTGGAGTCCGTGCGCCAGGCCAGCGACCGGCCCCTGTTCGTGAAGATCGCCCCCGACCTCACCGACGAGGACGTGGACGCGGTCACCGACATGGCCCTGGAGTTCGGCCTCACCGGTCTGATCGCCACGAACACGACCATCAGCCGGGACAACCTCGCCACCGGCGCCTCCGACGTGAAGGCGCTCGGTGCCGGCGGGATCTCCGGCGCCCCGGTGGCAGACCGGGCGCTCGAGGTGCTGCGGCGTATCCGGCAGCGCGCCGGCGACCGTCTCGTCCTGATCGGCGTCGGCGGCATCGAGACACCGGAGCAGGCGTGGGAACGCATCGGCGCCGGGGCGACCCTGCTGCAAGGCTACACCGGCTTCATCTACGGCGGCCCCGACTGGATCCGGGACATCCACCTCGGTATCGCCCACCAGGTGCGGCAGCACGGTCTGACGAACCTCTCCGAGGCCGTCGGTGCCGAACTTCCCTGGAAGGACTAGCCGAACTGCCCGGGGGCGGTCGGTCGTCTAGTTCTCGGCCCAGCCCCAGAGCAGGCCGCGGGCGGTGGCCGTGAAGTTCAGGTTGAATCCGAGGATCGTCGGGGTGGAGCGGTCGTTGATCTCCAGGAACTGCGGGAGGGCGTGCACGGCGAAGATGTAGCGGTGCGGACCGTGCCCGGCCGGGGGCATCGCACCGTAGTAGCCGCGGCTGCCCGAGTCGCCGCGCAGCGCCATCGCCCCGTCCGGCAGGCCGGCCAGCTCGGCGTCGCCCGTGCCGGCGTCCAACGAGGTGACCGAGGCCGGGATGTTGAACACCGCCCAGTGCCAGTAGCCCGACGTCGTCGGCGCGTCCGGGTCGAAGCAGGTCACCGCGTAGGACTGCGTACCCTCCGGAGCCCCCGACCACGACAGCTGCGGGGAGACGTCGCTCCCGCCGAGCTGGTCGCCGGGCAGACGGTCACCGTCACCGAAGTCCGCGCTGGAGACCTCCAGGCGCGGCAGGTCGGTCAGCGGGGCGTAGGGGTCCGCGGCGGGGAACCGGTCGTCGAGGTAGGTGGGCTGGTGGTGGGTCTTGTCACTCATGGCAACCAGTATGCCGCAGTGTTTCGTACCCCGCAGTAAGACTCTGAAGTCATAGCCTGTGGTGGCCCGACCTGTGCCCCGATATACGCGCCGGCCTGGGCATTCGGCACAGATTTGTCACCGCGGCACCGACTCGTTATAGTTACCGGAGTGCGACGGACACAGGGTTGGATATCAGCCGCGACCGTGTTCGGCGTCCGCATCCATGTCCGGGTGGCGGAATGGCAGACGCGCTAGCTTGAGGTGCTAGTGTCCTATTAACGGACGTGGGGGTTCAAGTCCCCCTCCGGACACCACAGAAGAGGCCCACTACGGTGGGCCTCTTCGTCGTTTCAACTGACCCTCGCGAAGGCGTACCCGACATGTCCAGAGACCACCTGCTCCCCTTCGCCGGGCTCGTGGCTCTGGGGATCGCCGTCGTGGTCGCGGCCGTGCTCCTGCCCACCCCGGACCTCGACTCCGTGCGCACCACCGTGGAGAACAGCGGGAGCGTCGCGTGGGTGACCTTCCTGGCCCTGATGGTCGGCGCCACCCAGCTGCCTGTCCCCCGCACCATCTGGACGGTGTCCGCCGGCGTGCTCTTCGGCCCCCTCGTCGGCAGTGTGCTGGCACTCACCGGCATGGCCCTGTCGGTGACGCTGTCGCTGCTCCTCGTACGCTGGATCGGCGGCCCGGCCGTGCGTCGTGCCGAGACCATGCCGCGCGTGCACGCCCTGCAGCGGGCCCTGGAGGCCCGTGGCTGGCTCGCGGTCCTCGGGCTGCGCATGGTCCCCCTGGCCCCCTTCAGCCTGCTGAACTACGCCTGCGGGCTGAGCCGCATCCCGCTGGTGTCCTGTGTGCTGGCGACCGTGGTGGGCTCCGCCCCGCTCACCGTCGCCCTCGTAGTCTCCGCGGACACGCTGGCCGGCGGTGGTGAACCGTGGTTCCTGCTGCTCAGCGTGGTGCTCGCCGTGGTGGGCCTGGCGCTCACCGTCGGTGCGTTGCGCGGCGTGCGGGCCGAACTCGCGGCGGCGGGGACCGGGCCGGTCAAGCCCTGACAGTAGACACACATGTAGGGTGGCGGGCATGTACTCCGTCCACGCCACATACCGCGGAACGTCACTCCGGCGGGCCGACTACGTCCGACAGGTCGCCGACGCCCTGGGCAACGCCCACAACGTCGTCGACGTCCGGGTCCTGGGGCCCGGTGAACTCGCCGTCCTCGCCGACGACGCGGACAGTGCCTCGGGCGTCGTGATGAACCTCATCCAGGCCGGCGACTTCGCCATCGGGATCGGCGCCGTGGTCGGCGGGGACGGAGAGGCGGACGGGCGGGAGGACGCGTCGGACGCCGTGCTGCGCGACCAGCTCGTGGCGGCGTCCGGCCGGGCGGTGCGGGGTTCCCGGCGTGCCGGCATGATCCGTGCGAGGGTCGAGCAGGCCGGTCCCGGTGGCGTGCAGGCGGTGGGGCGTGGCGCGGACGTGGCCGGGGACATCGCCGCGGCGTTCACCCTGGTCTCCCACGTACTGAACCGCCGCACCGCCGAAGGGCGGGAGGCGACGGCTCTGGTCCGGCAGGGCCACCTGCAGAGTGAGGCGGCGGAGATGCTGGGCATCTCGAAACAGGCTATGTCTCAGCGTCTTTCTGCTGCGGGGTGGCAGGCTGAGCAGGCTGGTTGGCTTCTGGCTGTCCATATGTTGGCCAGGACGGAGACTCTTCCCCTCGGGTGATCGCCGCCGCCTCCTCGGTCGCCGCGGAGGAGGCGGATGAGGAGGTGGCGGACGGGGACGCAGGTGACGGGGTGGGCACGTCGGTCGGTTCGTCGACCGAGCGGTTGGCCACCGCATTGGCCTCGGCCACGGCCTTGGCGATCTCGGGGGCGGACTCGGTGTTGAACCAGTTCTCCGAGGTCGTCTCGTTGGCGACGTCGCGGAAGGACTCGTCGACCGGGGTCGGCTCGTAGCGGAAGGTGCCGTCCTCGTCCTTGTTCGCGAAGGCCTTCGCGAACTGCTCCAGGGAGTCGCCGAACTGCATCGGCAGCATCCACACCTTGTTCGCGTCGCCCTGCGCCATCTCCGGGAGCTTCTCCAGGTACTGGTAGGACAGCACCTCCGGGGTGACCTGGGAGGACTTGATGGCGGCGGTGACCTTCTGGATCGCCTTCGCCTGGCCCTGCGCCTCGAGGTACTTCGCGGCACGCTCACCCTCGGCCAGCAGCATGCGAGCCTGTCGCTCGGCCTCTGCGGAGAGGATCTGGGCGTGCTTGTCACCCTCGGCACCGAGGATCCGGGCCTGCTTCTTACCCTCGGCGGTCTTGATGTCCGACTCGCGCTGGCCCTCGGCGGTGAGGATCATCGCACGCTTCTCACGGTCCGCCTTCATCTGCATCTCCATGGACTGCTGGATGGAGGGCGGCGGGTCGATGGCCTTGAGCTCCACGCGGCTGATGCGCAGGCCCCAGCGGGTGGTGGCGGCGTCCAGCTCGCCGCGCAGCCGACGGTTGATCACGTCACGGGAGGTCAGCGTCTCCTCCAGCGTCATGCCGCCGACGACGTCACGCAGCGTGGCCACGGAGATCTGCTCGACGCCGATGATGTAGTCGTTGACACCGTAGATCGCCCGCGCGGCGTCGTTGATCTGGAAGGTCACGACGATGTCGATGGCCACGGTCAGGTTGTCCTGGGTGATCACGGCCTGGGGAGGGAACGACACGACCTGCTCACGGGTGTCCACCCGGTCGCGGACCCGGTCGATGAACGGCACGAGGATCGTCAGCCCGCCGGACACCGTCCTGGTGTAGCGGCCGAGTCGCTCGATGACCGCAGCCTCCCCCTGTGGGATCAAGGCCACGGACTTGAACAGGGCTACTGCGACGAGGATGACGAGGAGGATCAGAAGGATCGAGATCATCTCCACGGGTCACACTCCTTTCCACACCACGGCTGTGGTGCCGTCAATGGAGACGACCTGCACACGGTCCCCTTCACTGAATGAGGACCCGGGGTGTGCCGCCCGGGCTGACCAGATCTCGCCGGCGATGCGCACCTGGCCCGACGAGTTCTCGGAGGTGACGTCGGTCAGGACCTGCGCCGGCTGCCCCTCGAGCTCCTTGGTGGTGAACTCCCGGACCTCGCCCTGCGCGATGTAGCGGCGCCGAAGCACCGGGCGCAACAGCAGCAGCGTGGCCGCGGAGGTGGCCCCGAAGACACCGACCTCCGCCCACACCGGGATGTCCACGACGGCGACCCCGGCGGTGGTCAGGGCGGCGACCGCGAGCATCAGCAACGTGAAGTCCATGACCAGGAATTCGCCGACCGCGAGGACGGCCGCTGCAATCAACCAGATAATCGGGCCCATGCCCGCAGAATATCAGTTCGCGGGGTTCCCGGGTTCCGTGACGAAGTCCACGAGACGTTCGACGGCCCCGATGAGGGTGGCGTCGAGATCCCGGAACGTCCGCACCTTGGAGTACACGTGCCGCCACCCCTCGGTCGGCGTGCCCCACCCCAGCCGCTGGCACACGCCGGTCTTCCAGTCCTCCCCGTAGGGAACCTTCGGCCAGGCCCGGATGCCGACGGTCGCCGGTTTCACCGCCTCCCAGATGTCGATGTACGGGTGTCCGGTCACCATCACGTCCGGTCCGAGACCCTGGGTCAGCCGGGTCTCCTTCGACCCCTCCACCAGGTGGTCGGCGAGCACTCCGACCCGCCTGCCGGGGCCCGGGCGGAACTCCTCGAGCATGGCGGGCAGGTTGTCGAGTCCCTCGATGAATTCCACCACGACCCCCTCCACGCGCAGGTCGTGGCCCCACACCTGCTCGACGATGGCGGCGTCGTGCAACCCCTCCACCCAGATCCGCGAGGGGGCCGCGACCTTGGCGCGCACGTCCCTGACCCTGCGCGACCCGGAGTTCGAGCGCTGCTGGTCCTGCGGCGTCTGCGACGGGGCCACGTAGCGGGTGAGGGTGACCGGCCGACCGTCGACGAGGAAGCCCCCGGGACGCAACTTGAACAGACGGTCGCGGCCGTGCCGGTCCTCCAGCCGGACGAACTGCCCGTCGTAGGTCTTCTCGAAACCGACGACGGCGCCGACCCAGCCCCCGTCGGCGACCTCGACGACGGTGCCCGGCTTCGCGGGCATTTCCGGTGCCGGCGGGGCCTGGCGGGAACGGTGCCCCCCGGCCGCCCCCTGCCCGTCTCCGGAACCCCCGAGGATGTCACGGCCGTACCTGTCGTTGAAGCTCATGGGCTCCAACTCTAGGCTAGGTGCAATGTCGTCAAGAAACCCCGCCGGTGACGCCACCGGCACGAGGCGGGCCACCCCGCTGCGCGAACAACTGTGGTCCCCGGTGCAGAACACCACCGTCTGGCTGGGATGGTGGCTGCACGGCCTCGTCTCCGCCGACGACGTCATCGACGCGTTCCAGGACGTCCAGGGCCCGGCGCACTCCCTGACCGTCGACCCCGGCGGCGACGACCCCTTCGCCGGACGCTTCGACGACCGTGCCACCGGCCTGGTCGACCTGCTGCACGCCGTGCGCGAGGTCACCCGTGACGTCCCCGTCGAGCTGTCCTCGCGTCCCCTCGTCGGACTCGTCCTCGCCGGTCCCGGCGACCCGCCGGCCCTGCCCGCGGGAAGCCGCGGGGCGGCCGCGGTGTCACGCGCCGGTGCCGGTATCAGCGTCGCCGACGCCGACCCGCTGGTCACCCATGTCGTCGTGCCCACGGTCGTGGACAACTCGCTGGTGCAGTGGGTGTGGTACCGGTGCGAAGGCCGCGTGCGCGCCGGCGAGTTCTACGGCCCCGGCGAGGCGGACACCCGGCTGCGCGAGGCCACGGAGGCCGCGGCCGCACTCGTCGAGGCGTCCGGCACGACCGGGATCCGTCACCACTCCCCGCGCCTGGCGGTCGGCGCCCTGACCGACTTCTTCGGTCTGCCCGGACTGCCGCCCGGGGTCTCGCCGCGGGCGGAGAAGCTCATGGCCCGTGCCGACGTCGTCGCCTCCGTCATCGAGGTCACCCGCGCGACCGACCACGGCGCCGAACTCGACCCGCAGCTGCTGCCGCTGTCCGGGGCGGTGCGCACAGCGAGAATCACCGCAGTCGACCACGCGATGCGTGAACTCCTGCGGTGATGTCGGTGTGACGGGGCCGCCGTGGCCCCGGGTGCGCTACTCGATCATGCGCACGGCCATCGGCTCGATCCCGTCCCAACGGACCGGCGAGACCTTGACCACGTCGCCGGACTGCGGTGCCTCGAGCATCGTCCCGTCGCCCAGGTACAGGGCCACGTGGGAGCTGCCGCCCACACCCCAGAAGAGCATGTCGCCACGCTTGGCGTCGCCGACCGGGACCTGGTTTCCGGAGGTGTACTGGTAGCCCGAGTACTTCTCCAGCTGGATGCCGGCCGCGGCGAAGGAGTAGACCATCAGACCGGAGCAGTCGAAACCGACCTTGGAGTAGTCGCCGTGGGAGTCGGCGACGCCACCGTCACGCACACCCATGGTGGGACCGTCGGCGTTGCCGCCGCCCCAGGCGTAGGTCACGCCCAGCTGGCCCATGCCGCGCTCGATGACGCGCTCGATCTGCTCCTCGCTGGTACCGGAGGAGTCCGGCTCCGCAGGCTCCTCACCCTCACCGGGGTTGACCTCCGGCAGGACGCCCTCCTCGCCTTCGGTGCCCTCGACACCCTCGACGCCTTCGGTGTCCTCGACGCCCTCGGTGCCTTCGGTACCTTCAGGCAGGTTTGCGTAGGCGTTGGCGGCCGACTCACGGCCGGCGTTCGTCGCAGCCTCGAGAGCCCCGTCGGGGTCGCCGGAGAGGTGGGAGCTGATGCCGGCGTACGCGGCATCGCCCGCCGCGCCGACGAGTCCGTCGATCGCGGCCTGCCTCAAGGCGTCACCCTCGGTGCTGCCGTCGAAGCTCCCCGGGATCTCGTCGACCTCGGGCACCTCACCGGTGTCGGCGGCGTCGTCGGCCTCGTCGGCCTCGGTGTCGTCGACGAGCTGGTCGTCGAGCGGCTCCTCGGTCACCGCGTCCTCACCGGTGGCCTCGTCCGTGGTGTCCTCGGTGACTTCGTCGGTCGCCTCGTCGGTCGCCTCGTCAGCGGTCGGACCGGCGACCTCGTCGCTCTCACCGTTGCCGTCGTCGACGTCGACCTTCGTGTCGACGGCGGGCGTCGACTCGATACCGTCGGCGGCCGCCTCGGCGGCGCGGCGCTTGTCGAAGGAGCTGGCGGCGGCGTTCTCGGAGACCTTGTCCACGGCCTTCTTCGCGGCAGCCAGACGCGACTGCGCATCGGACAGGGTGTTCTTGACGCGCTCGAGTTCCGCGGACTTCGCGGAGATCGTCGACTGTGCGTCGGTGAACGCCTTCTCCGCGGCGGAGTGTGCGTCACGGGCCGCGGTGACGAGACCGTCGGCGTCATCGCGGGAGACGCGCAACGAGGACTCCTCGTTGGCGGCCTGGGTGCGCGCGAGGTCGAGCTTGTCGATGTCGGCCTGCTGCTTCTCGGCGGCCATCCGCATGTAGGTCGCGCGGTCGATCGTGTCGCCCGTCGCGTCCGACCCGGAGGCCAGTGCGATCGGGGCCGAGTCGCCGCCGCGGGTGTATGCGGAGCGGGCCAGCTCGTCGAGGGTGGACTGCGCGTCCTTGACCTCGGAGTCGGATCCGTCGAGACGGCTACGCGCCTCGGTGACGTTGTCCTGTGCCTCCTGGGCGGCGCGCTGGCTCCGGTCCACGTCGACGCGAGCCTTGTTCACCGACTCACGGAGCCCACCGAGCTCGAGTTCCAGTGAAGACACCTCACCCTCTGTCGAGGAGACGGTGCCAACGAGGTCGGCGAGGTAGGCCTCGGCGGTCTGGTCTTCAGCGCTCGATGAGCTGTCGGACGGGGCGGCGACGGCAGTGGCGGCGGGGACAGCGAGTCCTGCGGCCACCGCGAAGGACAGCAGCGCCCGAGTGGACCGGACGGTCGACCTGCGGACGGTGCCGCGGGTGTTCAGCCTAAGTGCCACGGTGAGTCTCTCCTTGCAATGGCGTACCGGTCATTACGGTCAAGTCGTCGTTCTTGACGTCAGCCTGTCTCGGCCACCTGTCCACCGCGCTTCCCCGCGAGGTGGTCCAGGGCCCGGGCCCAGGTTCCGGCGGCCCGGTTGATCACCGCCGGAAATGTCACGAACAGGTCTCGTTCCGATATCGGATCGTTACCAATTGACGACAACTGAACCGTAAGCCACTCCGGACCCATGCGAAACCCGAATCCCACTAACCACATAAGAATCAGCAGGCACACTTGTCACGCTGAATGCCTTGACCTGCGGCCACAGAGGCCAGTTCCTTAAATGTGATCTTTGTCACAAAGATGGTGGCTTCGGCGTGTCCCGTTGCAATGATCCCCCGAGGTCAACTCAAACTCTGAACCTTGACTTGAGCATAGACAATCCCAGTGCCTTGACTAGTGTATTCGCGCGGCTCCCCGCCCCTATTTATGATGGCTCGCGCTAGCTTCTAACTGCAGAACTGTCTGGGCGCCACGGGGGCGCTCTCCGGGCTTCCGCTCAGCGGCGGTAGGTGATGCGGGCGAACACGGCGGTGGCTGCGACCGCGAGCAGGACGCCCGCGACGGCCAGGACGTAGATCCAGGAGAACGCCGGCTGGGCGTCCTCGGCGGAAGACAGGAACGCGGCCACGTCCTGCGGTCCCGTCGAGCCGTGGAGCTCGCCCTGGGTCGACTCGATCTGGTAGCGCGACATCACGTCGCTGACGACCTGGGTGTTGTTCGGGGCGCTGACGACGACCGTCGACGCCTCCGCGCCCGCCTCGCCGGAGTCCTTCACGGTCTGCGCCAGATTGCGCAGGTCCGTGGACTGGAGTGCGTCGGTGTCGACGACCACGACCCCCACGCCGTCGTCGGCGAGGTCCCGGTAGCCGGCCAGGTCCGAGGCGGACGGCTGCTCCCCCGCCTGGGAGGTCGAGTACCCGGTCTCGGCGATGTCGTCGAGGACCGCCTGCAGGTCGACGTTCTCGAAGTCCACGGCGTGCTCATTTCGCTGGAGGTGGGTGGGTTTGTTATCTGACTGTATAGATTTCTAGCACCTGACCCCGCCGTCCGGGGGTGCCGACACGCGGGGTTGGGACGCATAAATCTCTACGTCCTGCGGTTATGTAGCATTACGGTCGTACTGTTATAGTAGTTCCGACGGAATCCGCGACAACTGCTGACACAATGGTGGTAGTCCGCGACGGCACCATCGTGCCCGGTGCCGGGGACCAGGTCCAGACGAGGTCCGTGAGGTCCGCGCCGCGGGATGACGTCAGACGAACGTCAACACAACTGACGACGATAACGAGAAGAGATTCAGGAGTACTGCCGTGACTGACAGCAAGAATTCTTTTGGAGCAGAGGGGACTCTGGAGGTCGGTGACCGGTCCTACAAGATGTACCGCCTGAGCGCGGTCCCGGGTATGGAGAAGCTGCCCTACTCGCTGAAGGTCCTCGGAGAGAACCTTCTCCGCAACGAGGACGGCGCGAACGTCACCAGTGAGCACATCCAGGCCATCGCCAACTGGGACCCGTCCGCCGACCCGAGCATCGAGATCCAGTTCACCCCGGCACGTGTGGTCATGCAGGACTTCACCGGTGTGGCCTGCGTGGTCGACCTCGCCACCATCCGCGACGCGGTCGTGGCCCTCGGCGGCGACGCCGACCAGGTCAACCCGCTGAACCCGGCCGAGATGGTCATCGACCACTCGGTCATCATCGAGGCGTTCGGTGACGAGAACGCCCTCGAGCAGAACGTGGCCATCGAGTACCAGCGCAACGAGGAGCGTTACAAGCTCCTGCGTTGGGCCACCGGCGCCTTCGACAACTTCCGCGTCGTGCCTCCCGGAACCGGCATCGTCCACCAGGTCAACATCGAGTACCTGGCCCGGTCGATCTTCGACAAGGACGGCATGGCCTACCCCGACACCTGCGTCGGTACCGACTCCCACACCACGATGGAGAACGGCCTGGGCATCCTGGGCTGGGGCGTCGGCGGCATCGAGGCCGAGGCGGCGATGCTCGGCCAGCCGATCTCCATGCTCATCCCCCGCGTCGTCGGCTTCAAGCTCTCCGGTGAGATCCCCGTGGGCGTCACCGCCACCGACGTGGTGCTGACCATCACCGACATGCTGCGCCAGCACGGCGTGGTCGGCAAGTTCGTCGAGTTCTACGGCAAGGGTGTCGCCGAGCTGCCGCTCGCCAACCGTGCCACCATCGGCAACATGTCCCCGGAGTTCGGCTCCACCGCCGCGATGTTCCCCATCGACAAGGAGACCGTCGACTACCTGGCGCTGACCGGTCGCGACCAGGAGACCCTGGACCGCGTCGAGGCCTACGCCAAGGAGCAGGGCATGTGGCTCGACCCGGAGAACGACGCCGAGTACTCCGAGTACCTCGAGCTCGACCTCTCCACCGTCGTGCCCTCCATCGCCGGCCCGAAGCGTCCCCAGGACCGCATCGAGCTCTCCGACTCCAAGGCACAGTTCCGTAAGGACCTGCACAACTACGCCGACAGCAACTCCGGCAACGCCGACGCCCAGAACTTCGTCGCCGAAGGCGGCAACGTCGGCGGCCACACCGGCAACCCGGCCACCGCCGCGGACGCCAAGGGCAACCTGCCGTCCGCAGCCACCGGCAACGAGGGCCGTCCGTCCAACCCGATCGAGATCAACTACGACGGCAAGGACATGGTCCTGGACCACGGCATGGTCGGCATCGCGTCGATCACGTCCTGCACCAACACCTCGAACCCCTCCGTCATGGTCGGCGCCGGCCTGCTGGCCCGCAAGGCCGCGGCACTCGGCCTGCACTCCGCACCGTGGGTCAAGACCTCCATCGCCCCCGGCTCCCAGGTCGTCACCGGCTACTTCGAGAAGGCCGACCTGTGGAAGGACCTCGAGGCCATGGGCTTCTACCTCGTGGGTTACGGCTGCACCACCTGCATCGGTAACTCCGGTCCCCTGCCGGAGGCCATCTCCGAGGGCATCAACGAGGCCGACCTCGCCGCCACCGCCGTGCTGTCCGGTAACCGTAACTTCGAGGGACGTATCTCCCCCGACATCAAGATGAACTACCTGGCGTCCCCGATCCTCGTGATCGCCTACGCCATCGCCGGCACCATGGACTTCGACTTCGAGACCCAGCCGCTGGGCCAGGACAACGACGGCAACGACGTCTTCCTGCGCGACATCTGGCCGGCCACCGAGGAGATCGAGTCGGTCATCAAGTCCTCGATCACCAAGGAGCTCTACTCCGAGGACTACGCCGACGTCTTCAAGGGCGACGAGCGCTGGCAGTCCCTGCCCGTGCCGGAGGGCAAGACCTTCGCCTGGGACGACGCCTCCTCGTACATCCGCAAGGCACCGTACTTCGACGGCATGGAGCCCACCCCGGGCCCCGTCTCCGACGTCAGCGGCGCCCGCGTCCTGGCGCTGCTGGGCGACTCGGTCACCACCGACCACATCTCCCCGGCGTCCTCCATCAAGCCCGGCACCCCGGCAGCCCAGTACCTGGACTCCAAGGGCGTCGAGCGCAAGGACTACAACTCGCTGGGTGCCCGTCGTGGCAACCACGAGGTCATGGTCCGCGGTACCTTCGCCAACATCCGTCTGCAGAACCAGCTGCTCGACGGCGTGACCGGCGGCTACACCCGCGACTTCACCCAGGAGGGTGGCCCGCAGTCGTTCATCTACGACGCCTCCGTCAACTACCGCGAGCAGGAGACCCCGCTGGTCGTCCTCGGCGGCAAGGAGTACGGCACCGGTTCCTCGCGTGACTGGGCCGCCAAGGGCACCCTGCTGCTGGGCGTCAAGGCCGTCATCGCCGAGAGCTTCGAGCGCATCCACCGCTCCAACCTGGTCGGCATGGGTGTCATCCCGCTGCAGTTCCCGGAGGGCGAGTCCTGGAAGTCCCTGGGCCTGGACGGCACCGAGACCTTCGACCTGGCCGGCATCGAGGCCCTGAACGAGGGCACCACCCCGGACTCCGTCCACGTGACCGCCACCAAGGAGGACGGCAACGTCGTCGAGTTCGACGCCGTCACCCGTATCGACACCCCCGGTGAGGCCGCGTACTACCGCAACGGCGGCATCCTGCAGTTCGTCCTGCGCAACATGATGGAAAACAGCTAGTCCGGCTAGTCCCGTAGTCCATCCCCGCCCGCCCCGCGGACTCCGTGAGGCGGGCGGACGTGTACCGGAGAGGGGTGCCCGTCCATGCCCAAGGTCAGTGAAACTGATCTCTCAGAACGGCGCACCGACATCCTCCGCGCAGCCAGGACCTGCTTCGTGACCTACGGTTACGACGGGGCGACGGTGTCACGCCTGGAGAAGGAGACCGGGAAGTCCCGGGGAGCCATCTTCCACCACTTCCGCAACAAGGAGACCCTCTTCCGTGAGGTCGCCCACCGCGACATGGTGCGCATGACCGACCTCGCCGGAAACCGGGGAATGATCGGCCTGATCAGGTACCTCCTGGAGGACCCCGAACTCGCCGAGTGGTGGGGCCTGCGGGTGGAGATCACCCGACGGATCCGGCTCGACGACGAACTCCGGGGCGTGTGGGAGGCCGACCAGAACGCGCTGCGAGGGGCGGTCACCGAACGCCTCGAGGAGCAACGGGAGTCCGGTCGGCTGCGCACCGACATCTCCACGGCCACCACGCTGCAGCTCCTGGAGCTCGTACTCGAGGGCGTGATGGCGCACCTGGTGTCCGACCGCGAGAGCGGGCTCCTCCCGGAGGCGCTCGACATCGTCGAGCAGTCCCTGCGTTCCGCGGAGGTCCGCGACAGCGCGTGAGTGTGCGTGCGTGAATGCGCCCGAGGCACCCACCGGCCAGACCCCCTGGCCCGGTGGGTGCCTCGTCGCGTCCGGCAAGTAGCATGGTGTCTCATGATCGCGATCATGACCGTTACCGGGCGAGACCACACCGGAATCATCGCAGCCGTGTCTACCGCATGTGCTGACCTGCAGATCAACATCCGCAACGTCTCCCAGACCATCATGGACGACTGGTTCACGATGATCCTGCACGTCGAACTCCCCGAGGACCTGTCGGTCACCGAGGTCAACGCGCGGATGAGCGAGGTGGAACAGCGGGAGAAGCTGGTCATCACGATCCAGTCCCAGGCCATCTTCGACGCGATGCACGAGATCTGAGGTTCCGGGACACCATGACTGCATTCCTGCCCTCGTCCTCGATCCTCGAGACCATCGAGATGATCCAGCGCTACCGTCTCGACATCCGCACGGTGACCATGGGGATCAACCTCCTGCCCGCCGTCCGGGCGACGCCGGAGGCCACCTGTGAGGCGGTCTACGACCTGGTGACCTCGCGTGCCGAGCACCTCGTCCCGGTGTGTTCCGGCATCGAGGAGGAGCTCGGCATCCCGATCGTGAACAAGCGCATCTCGGTCACCCCGGTGGCCCTGGTGTCCTCCGCGGTGCCCGGCTGTGACCCGGTGGACATCGCCCGCGCGCTCGACCGTGCCGCGGTCGCCGTGGGCGTGAACTTCATCGGCGGCTACTCCGCCCTCGTGGAGAAGGGCGGTTCCTCCGGCGACAAGCGGCTGATCCGCTCCATCCCGGAGGCGCTGAGCGAGACGGACGTCGTCTGCTCGTCGGTCAACATCGCGTCCTCACGCGCGGGCATCAACATGAACGCGGTGCGTGAGATGGGCCAGGTCGTCAAGGACTGCGCCGAGGCCACCGCCGACCGCAGTTCGATCGCCTGCGCCAAGCTCGTCGTCTTCGCCAACTCGGTAGGCGACAACCCCTTCATGGCCGGTGCCTTCCACGGCATCGAGGAGCCGGACTGCGTGATCAGCGTCGGCGTCTCCGGCCCCGGCGTCGTGGACCGCGCGGTCGCCGCCCTGGGCCCGGAGGCCCGGCTCGACGAGATCGCCGAGGAGATCAAGCGCGCGGCGTTCAAGGTGACCCGCACCGGCCAGCTCGTGGGCACGATGGCCGCGGAGCGTCTGGGCGTGCCCTTCGGCATCGTGGACCTCTCGCTGGCCCCGACGGCCGACATCGGTGACTCCGTCGCCCACATCCTGGAGCACATGGGCCTGGGTCAGGTCGGCGGGCACGGCACCACCGCCGCTCTCGCCCTGCTCAACGACGCGGTGAAGAAGGGCGGCATGATGGCCTGCTCGCGCGTCGGCGGGCTCTCCGGCTCCTTCATCCCGGTCTCCGAGGACGCCGGCATGATCGACGCGGTGCGTGCCGGGAACCTGACCATCGAGAAGCTCGAGGCGATGACCGCCATCTGTTCGGTGGGTCTGGACATGATCGCCATCCCGGGCGACACCCCGGCGTCCTCCATCGCCGGCATGATCGCCGACGAGGCGGCCATCGGCGTGATGAACCACAAGACCACGGCCGTCCGCGTCGTGCCTGCGGTGGGCTCTTCCCCCGGCGACGACGTCGACTTCGGCGGCCTGCTGGGCCACGCGCCCGTCATGCCGGTCAGCACGGTGGACGCCGCGGAGTTCATCTCCCGCGGCGGCTACATCCCCGCCCCCGTCCACGGCTTCCGTAACTGAGAGGCGGTGACCGTCGACGTGCCCCGGATCTTCACCCACGCGCGTAGCGCCACGACCATCGCCGACCCCGGCGGGCTCGTCGAGGACGGCTACGGTGCAGGACGCTTCGGCACCGCCTGCCCCTTCCCGTCCGACTACGAGGCCGTGACCGACGCGCTGTCGGCCAACGGCACGATGCCGGTCGCCGGGGCCCGCCTGTTCGGTCTGGCCACGGCCCAGCTGGTGCTGGTGGCCTGCGCGGTGGCGGTGGTCCTGGTGGGCGTGCTGCTGCTCGGCGCCGGCTCGGTCTCGGGCACGGGTGTGGGCGTGGTGCTGATCCTGCTGGGTGCAGGACTGGCGGGACTGTCGCTGGTCACCGCACGCAGTCGTCGGCGACGCCTGCTCGCGCTGGCCGCGGCATGGCGCAACGGGTGGCTTCGCTTCGCCCCGGCCCGCGTCGGCGCGGTGTGGGTCGACCGCCTGGTCACCCACGGGCGGGCGAACAGCCAGGGCGCCAACCAGGACAACCGGTACTGGTTCCGGGCGCTCTTGGAGGTCCACCCCACCGACGGCTCACCGGTCTTCACCGTGACCACCGCACCCTTCCAGGCCCTCGCCGACCACGCCGGCACGCCGCACGACCTGGTCAGCGCGCCGAACCCGGTGGACGTCTTCGAACCGGAGTACTCCAACGGCTGGACGGTGGTGCGTTACCTCGCCGGCGACCACGACACCGTCGCGGCCTCCTCCACGGTCACCACGAACCTCTCGCTCAACCAGATCGGGGCCGCGCTGCGCGCCGCCGGGGTGCGCTGAGCGTCCGGGAACCAGCCCTAGACACGCCGCAGCTCCAGCTCCCGTAGTCCTGCGACGTCGCGGGCACCGGTCAGTGCCATGGTCAGGTCCAGTTCGGCCAGCACGTTGTCCACGACCTCCCGCACACCGCGCTGCCCCGCCACGGCAAGCCCGTAGAGGTGGGGACGGCCCAGCAGGACGGCGTCCGCGCCGAGGGCGAGGGCCACGGCGACGTCGCGTCCCGTGCGTACCCCGGAGTCGAGCAGGACGGTACGGTCGTCGCCGACCCGTTGCCTGATCTCCACGAGTGCGTCGAGCGAGGCGACGGAACCGTCGACCTGGCGTCCCCCGTGGTTGGACACCACGACGGCGTCCGCACCGACCTCGAAGGCACGCTCGGCGTCGTCCGGGTGCAGGACGCCCTTGAACACCACCGGCAACGATGTGCGGTCCTTCAGCGTCGCCAGCAGGTCCCAGTCCAGCCCCGGGTTGGAGTAGACGTCGAGGAAGGTCTCCACCGCCGCGCGCGGCTCCGGTGCGACGAGGTTGCGCAGCGTGGAGCCCGGGTGGTGGCGTGCGATGGACAGCAAGGACGCCGCGGCGGCCGGGGTGACGCGCACCCCGCCGGTCCCGCCGGCCAGTCCGCGTTCCAGCCGGTCGCGCACGATGCCAAGGAAGCGGCTGTCCGAGGTGTACTGGCTGATGCCCATCCCGCGGGAGAACGGCAACGACCCCAGGTTCAGGTCCTGCGGACGCCAGCCGAGCACCGTGGTGTCGAGGGTGACCACCAGTGCACCGGCACCGCTGGCCTCGGCACGGGCGATGAGACTGTCGACGAGCTCCTCGTCCGTCGACCAGTACAGCTGGAACCAGTGTCCAGGAATTTCACTTGACCCGCTCGATGATCTCCAGGCGGCGGCGGTGTCCTCCAGCGGCGAGGACCCCTGGTTGCTGACCACGTAGGGGACGCCCGCGGCGCCGGCGGCGCGGGCGACGCGCAGGTCGGCGTCGCGGTGGACGAGCGCGCCGGCGCCCACTGGCGCCAGCAGCAGCGGCGAGGCGTGCGTCCTGCCGAACAACGTCGTCGACAAGTCACGTTCCTTGATTCCGTGTGCCATACGTGGCGCGATCCGGTAGCTGTCGAAGGCCTGCCGGTTGTTTACCGCGGTGCGGTTCTCCCCCGCCCCGCCGTTGACGTACGCCCACGCCCTGCGCGACATCCGGCGCCGTGCCGCGCGCTCCAGCCCCGCGGCGTCCGTCGGGACCTGTGGGCGCAGGCCTGCGATGCCCGCGCGGTAGATGGCGTCCTGCCGTGCGCGCCCGGGGCCCTGGGTGTTGTCCGTGATCCTCATTCCGCGATGGTATCGGCTGCGAAAGCTGCTGCGGACGGTTTCGGCCGTATCCGTGCCCCGCGCTAGGCTTATGCAGGTCAGTACCCTGACCACATCCTTCGACCCTAAGGGACACCCATCGTGCGCCGCCGGATCTTCCTCCAGTCCTCCATCACTGCGCTCGGAGGTGCCCTGCTCGCCTCGTGCGGGCTGGGCTCCTCTGACTCTTCTGGTGCCTCCGACTCCTCCGGCTCCTCGAGCGTCGTCGACCCGGACGACACCCGTCGCTGGCTCATGCCCGACGAAGGTGACCGCCACGCCCGCACCTGGATGGCCTTCGTCGCCGAGAAGGACATCTGGGGCCGGGACCTCGCCCCCGGGGTGAAACGCGACCTCGCCGGCATCGCCACCGCCATCGCCGCCTTCGAACCCGTCTCCCTGCTCGTGCCCGAGCACGAGATGGACCTGGCCCGGGAACTCACCGGAACCGCCGGCGTGGACCTCGTCGCCTGCGAGCTGGACGACCTCTGGGTCCGTGACACCGGCCCGGTGTTCGTGCGCCCGGTCGACGGCGGGGAGGTCAGTGCCGGAGTGGACTTCAACTTCAACGGCTGGGGCGACAAGCAGGAGCACCGCAGCGACCGCGAGGTCGCCGGATTCGTCACCGGCGAGGCCGGGGTGGAACACCTGCGCACCGACCTCGTCCTGGAGGGCGGCGCACTGGAGGTCGACGGCGAAGGCACCGCGATCATCACCGAGAGCTGCGTGCTCAACGACAACCGCAACCCCGGCTGGTCCAAACAGGACGTCGAGGAGGAGCTCGAGCGACTGCTCGGCGTGACGACCGTCATCTGGCTGCCCGGCATCGCCGGCATGGACATCACCGACGGGCACACCGACTTCTACGCCCGCTTCGCCCGGCCCGGCGTCGTCGTGGCCGGCCTGGAGACCGACCCAGACTCCTTCGACTACGACGTGACGCGCACCCACCTGGACATCCTGCGCGGGGCGACCGACGCCGCCGGACGCGAACTGCAGGTGGAGGTGCTGGAAAGCCCGTCGAGCGTGCGCGAGGAGTACGACAGCGAGGACTTCGCCGCCGGCTACATCAACTTCTACCTGTGCAACGGCGCCGTCATCGTGCCGGAGTTCGGCGCCGAGGACACCGACAC
The DNA here is from genome assembly GCF_052377495.1 of Corynebacterium sp. AOP36-E1-14. Lineage (NCBI taxonomy): Bacteria > Bacillati > Actinomycetota > Actinomycetes > Mycobacteriales > Corynebacteriaceae > Corynebacterium > Corynebacterium sp. AOP36-E1-14. The sequence goes on along the minus strand of NZ_JBQSWV010000003.1, from coordinate 23,315 downwards.
CGCCGCACGTGACCTGCTGCGTCGGTTGTTCCCCGAGCGTGAGGTCGTCCAGCTCAACATCGACGCCATCGCCGCCGGTGGCGGCGGCATCCACTGCGCCACGCAGCAGCAGCCCGCCTGAGGCGGCGCGTCCGCGGGTTCTGGGGAGGCATGGGGTGCCCTGGGAGTCCCTGAAGACGCCAATGTCATCTGAGCCATGCCTCAGGGCAGGAAACGGCCGAAATCGGCCCTGGGGCATGACACAGATGACATCAGGTCGTCTGGGCCGGAACGGGCACGGCCCAACTGGGGTCTAGCTAGGCCAGCTCCACGATATCCATGTAGGCATCCGACCAGAGGTCCTCGTCGCCGTCGGGCAGCACGATCACGCGCTCCGGTTCCAGGGCACGGACCGCGCCCGGGTCGTGGGTGACCAGGATGACCGCGCCGGTGTAGGTGCGCAGGGCGTTGAGCACCTGCTCGCGGGACTGGGGGTCGAGGTTGTTCGTCGGCTCGTCGAGCAGCAGCACGTTCGCACGCGAGCTGACCAGCGTGGCCAGGGCCAGGCGGGTCTTCTCACCGCCGGAGAGCGTGCCGGCCGGCTGGTTGAGCTGCTCGCCGGAGAACATGAACGCGCCGAGCAGGCCACGTAGGTCCTGCTCGCCGGCTTCGGGGCAGGCGCTGATGGCGTTGTCCCACACGCTGGCGTCCGGGTCGATGGTGTCGTGCTCCTGGGCGAAGTAACCGACCTTCAGCCCGTAGCCGGACACGATGCCGCCCTCGCCGTCGGTGCGCTCCACCCCGGCCAACAGCTTGAGCAGCGTCGTCTTGCCGGCACCGTTGAAGCCGAGGACGACCACGCGGGAACCGCGGTCCACCGCCAGGTCCACACCGGCGAAGACCTCCAGGGAGCCGTACATCTTCGTCAGACCCGTGGCGTTCATCGGGGTCTTGCCGCAGGGGGCGGGCTCCGGGAAGGAGATGCTGGCGTACTTGTCGTCCTGACGGACCTCGTCGAGGTCGTCGATCATCCGGTCGGCACGGGCGATCATCTGCTTGGCAGCGGCGGCCTTGGTGGCCTTCGCACCCAGCTTCGCGGCCTGCTGGCGCAGTGCGCCGGCCTTCTTCTCGGCGTTGGCCTTCTCGCGACGACGACGGGCCTCGTCGGTGGCGCGGGCGTCGAGGTACTTCTTCCACGTCATGTTGTAGACGTCGGCCTCGCCACGCACGGCGTCGAGGAACCAGACCTTGTTGACCACCGCGGCCAGCAGGTCCACGTCGTGGGAGATCATGACCAGTCCACCCTCGTGGCGCTGCAGGAAGTCGCGCAGCCAGGTGATGGAGTCGGCGTCGAGGTGGTTGGTGGGCTCGTCGAGCAGCAGGGTGGTCGCCGATCGGCCGGAGCCGGAGGTGGCGGCGAAGAGGATCTGCGCGAGCTCCACACGGCGACGCTGTCCGCCGGACAGGGTCTTGAGCTGCTGGTCGAGCACGCGCTGCGGCAGCCCGAGGCCGTCACAGATCCGGGCGGCCTCGGAGTCGGCCTCGTAGCCGCCGAGCGCGGAGTAGCGCTCCTCCAGCCGGCTGTACTTGAGGATGGCGGCGTCGCGCTGGGAGTCGGTCCCGGTCTCCATGAGCTCCTGCTGACGGTCCATCGAGGAACGCAGCTCGTCGAGTCCACGCGCGGAGAGCACCCGGTCGCGGGCGGACTGGTTGATGTCGCCCTCCTTGGAGTCCTGCGGGAGGTATCCGATCTCGCCGGCGCGGGTCACCGTGCCGCCGTAGGGCTCGCCCTCGCCGGCGAGGATGCGCATCGACGTGGTCTTGCCGGCACCGTTGCGGCCGACGAGGCCGATACGGTCGCCCGGCTGCACGCGAAGCTGTTGGCCGGGGGCATTGAGGAGGGTGCGTGCCCCCACGCGCACCTCGAGGTCCTGAGTAACAATCACAACGGTACATCCTAACACCGCCTGTCAGCAGTCGTGGAGGTGGGCGCCGCGCTCTCCTTCTCCCCCCGAGAGGAGAGAGCCGCGTCGGTCCTCAGGTTCGAGGTCCGAGGGCGTCCCACCCGCCACTTCCGCTGAATCTTCCGGCGAACGGGATGACCCCAGACGTCCGGTCCGCTCGGCCGGGGCCTGTTGGACAGATATCAATATAAACTTTTCGATCCTGTTTGAATAGTGTTTCGTGAATGATACTTACCCCTCGGCTTATAGCCGGGGGTAGAATGCCGGACGTCCCGTCCGGCGCACCGCACATTCGTCGACCTGCATCCCGCCTAGTGAGCATAACTATTGTTGATGTGAGGCGAGGCTGTGCAAAGCCCATGTCGACGGGGGTGGTCCCGGGTGGTCCCCGCATATCTCCCCCAGCCCAGTGAACCGATCCAGTACAGGAGTCCCCGTGCACATCGCCGTCGTCGGCCTCGGTCCTGCCGGTGCCCTGCTCGCCCACCGCGCGGCATGTCTGGGCTGGACCGTCGACGGCTACGACCCGGCGTGCGGGACGGGGCCGGACGCCGGGGAGACGCTGCCACGCTGGCGCAACACCTACGGAATGTTCCTGGAGGACCTGCCGTCGTGGGCCCGCGAGGCCCTGGTCTTCTCGGCGGTCGTGCCGGAGCCGCAGGTGCACACCGCCCACTCCCGTCGCCTGCACGGGCGCACCTACGCCATCGTCGACTGCGGCGCCACGACGCGGCGCCTGCACCACCCCGGCATCCGCCTGCACCGACGCAAGGTCGATGCTCCGGATCCCCGGGAGCTGGGCGTCGACGTGGTCGTCGACTGCCGTGGTGTGGTCGACCGTCCCGGGGCCATCCGCCAGGTCGCCTACGGGGTGGTGGTCCCTGAGCTGCAGGACGCCCCGTCGGTGTTCATGGACTGGCGTCCGGCGGCCGTCCCGGGGCCGCAGGACGCCGGGCCGCCGAGCTTCCTCTACGTCCAGCCCGTCGCCGGCGGCACCCTGTACGAGGAGACCGTCCTGGTGACCAGGGCGGCGACGCGGGAGACGCTGGAGGTGCTGCAACGGCGCCTGGAGCAGCGCCTGGGTGGCTTGCCGGGGGGCCACACGCTCACGGAGACCGTGCACTTCCCCACCGACCGGCGTGTCCGCGGCTGGTACTCCGGGGTGCGTGACGGGGTGGCCGTGTTCGGGGCGTCCGGTGGGCTGACCCACCCCGCCACCGGCTACTCCGTGGCGGCCTCGGCGGCCACTGCCGACCGCATGCTGCACCTGCTCAGCCACGGTGCACTTCCCCGGCGGGAACGCCTGTCGGCCGCATGGGCCCACCGGCTGCGTGGCTTCGGCGCCGAACTCCTCGTGCTCGCCGACGCCCCCACGCTACGCAGCTTCTTCGACGCTTTCTTCGGGCTCCCCACCCACCGGCAGGCGTCCTACCTCGCCGGGCAGGACGCGGGACGCGTCGCGCTGGCGATGCTCGCCCTGGCACGCCACCCCCGCCGCGTCCTGCCGTTCCTGCGCAACACCCCCGCCGCGTTGCGGCGGGTTGCCAGACGCTGAAGTTAGACGCTGAAGCCGAGGTAGCGCAGCTGCTCGCGGCCGTCGGCGTTGATCATGTGCGGGCCCCACGGCGGCGACCAGACCCAGTTGATGCGCAGGGCGGAGACCTTCTCGATCCCGTCGACCACGGCGGTGTTCGCCTGGTCCTCCAGCATGTCGGTCAGCGGACACGCCGGCGAGGTCAGGGTCATGTTGATGACCGCCTCGGTGCCGACGTCGGTGTGCTCGACCCACACCTGGTAGACCAGCCCGAGGTCCACGACGTTGATGCCCAGCTCGGGGTCGATCACGTCGAGCATCGCCTCCTCGATCTGGTCGGAGAGCATCACGTCCTCCTGCGGGATGTCCTTCGGAGGCTCCGGGACGGCGTCCAGCGGGTTCGGGTCCATCTGCGGGGAGGTGGGTTCGGTGGTGGTGTCGTCACTCATGGTGCGTCCTTACTACTCGTACTGCTTGTTGGTTGACTCGCTCGTGGCGGCCTCGAAGGCCTTCCAGCCGAGCAGTGCACATTTCACACGGGCGGGGTACTTGGACACCCCGGCGAAGGCCACGCCGTCGCCGATCACGTCCTCGTCGCCCTCGACCGTGCCACGCGAGGTGACCATGTGCTCGAACTCCGCCAGCTTCGCCATCGCGTCCGGCACGCTCAGCCCGGTGAGCTCCTCGGCCATCACCGAGGTCGCCGCCTGGCTGATCGAGCAGCCGGTCGCGTCGTAGGAGATGTCGGCGACGGTGCCCAGGTCCTCCGACAGGGTGACCCGAAGGGTCACCTCGTCGCCGCACGAGGTGTTCACGTGGTGGACCTCGGCGTTGAAGGGGGCGCGCAGCCCCGCGTGCTGCGGGTGCTTGTAGTGGTCCAGGATGACCTCCTGGTACATCTGCTCCAGTTTCACTGCGGCTGCCTCACGTTCTCGTCCACGTTCTCTTCACTGCCCCGGTCCTCGAGCGTGCCGAAGAACCGCTGGGCGGTACCGATGGCGTCGACCAGGGCGTCGACCTCCCCGGTGGTGTTGTACAGGTAGAAGCTCGCCCGCGCGGTGGCCTGCACGCCGAGCGCGCGGTGCGCCGGCCACGCGCAGTGGTGGCCGACCCGGATGCACACGCCGTTGTCGTCGAGCACCTGGCCCAGGTCGTGCGGGTGGATCCCGTCGACGACGAAACTCACCGCCGAACCACGGTCCACGTTCTCCGCCGGGCCCACGATCCGCAGACCCTCCACCGAGGACAGACGCTCCAGCGCGTAGCCGGTGATCGCGTGCTCGTGGGCGGCGACGTTGTCCATGCCCACCTGCTCCAGGTACCGCACCGCCGCACCCAGGCCCACGACCTGGGAGGTCATCTGGGTTCCGGCCTCGAAACGCTGCGGGACCTCGGCGAAGGTGGTCTTCTCCATCGTGACGATCTCGATCATCGAGCCGCCGGTGAGGAAGGGCGGCAGCGCCTCCAGCAGCTCCGCCTTGCCGTAGAGCACGCCCACACCGTTGGGTCCGAGCATCTTGTGCCCGGAGAACGCGGCGAAGTCCACGTCCAACGCGTGGAAGTCCACCGGCATGTGCGGCACCGACTGGCAGGCGTCCAGCACCACCAGTGCGCCGACGGCGCGGGCACGCCGCACGACCTCGTCGACGTCGAGCTGCGCACCGGTCACGTTCGACTGGTGGGACAGGGCGACGACCTTCGTGCGCTCCGAGAGCTCGAGGCTGTCGAGGTCGATGCGCCCGTCGGCGGTCGCGGTGTACCAGCGCAACGTGGCGCCCGTGCGCTGGGCGAGCTCCTGCCACGGCACCAGGTTCGCGTGGTGCTCGAGCTCGGAGATCACGATCTCGTCGTCCGCGCCCACGCACAGGTCACCGGCACGCGGGTCGCCCAGGACGTAGGCGACCTCGTTGAGCGCCTCGGTGGCGTTCTTGGTGAACGCGATCTCGTGGCCTGCGGCACCGACGAAGGACGCCACGGCGTCGCGCGCGGACTCGTAGGAGTCCGTCGCCTCCTCGGCGATCTCGTAGGCGCCACGGTGCACCGGTGCGTTGTGCTCGGTGAGGAAGGTCCGCTCGGCGTCGAGGACCTGCAGCGGCCGCTGCGCAGTCGCACCGGAGTCCAGGTACACGAGTGGACGACCGTCCCGCACCGTGCGCGACAGGATCGGGAAGTCCGCCCTGATGGCGGCGGTGTCCAGTGGGGTCATTCGATATCAGGCCTTTGCGGTGAATCGCTCGTAGCCGTGCTCCTCGAGCTCCTGGGCGAGCTCGGGGCCGCCGGACTCCACGACGCGTCCCTTGGCGAAGACGTGCACGAAGTCGGGCTTCACGTAGTTCAGGATGCGCTGGTAGTGGGTGATCATGATCAGGCCACCGTCCTCATGCTCCTTGTACCGGTTGATGCCCTCGGAGACGGTGCGCAGCGCGTCCACGTCGAGGCCGGAGTCGGTCTCGTCGAGGATGGCGAACTTCGGCTTGAGCAGGGAGAGCTGCAGGATCTCGTGGCGCTTCTTCTCGCCGCCGGAGAAACCCTCGTTGACCGAACGCTCGGAGAACGCCGGGTCGATCTCCAGCTCGTCCATGGCGGTGCGCGCCTCCTTGACCCACTGGCGCAGCTTCGGGGCCTCGCCGCGCACAGCGGTGGCCGAGGAGCGCAGGAAGTTGGCCATCGACACACCGGGGACCTCGACCGGGTACTGCATGGCGAGGAACAGGCCGGCGCGGGCGCGCTCGGAGACGTCCATGTCCAGCAGGTTCTCCCCGTCGAGCAGCACCTCGCCCTCGGTGATCTCGTAACGCGGGTGACCGGCGATGGCGTAGGACAGCGTGGACTTGCCGGAGCCGTTCGGGCCCATGATGGCGTGGGTCTCGCCGGAGTTCACGGTGAGGTTCACACCGTGGAGGATCGGCTTGGGATCCTCGTTCTCGTCCTGGGGGACGACCTGTGCGTGCAGGTTCTTGATCTCGAGAGTGCTCATTGTTCTTTCTAGTTCCTTACCGGGGTGTGGGGTGGATCAGAGGACCGTGTTGGCGAGTTCCTGCTCGACGACGTCCTCGAGGTTCTCGCGGACGCCGTCGACGGGGACGCGACGGATGACGTCGGTGAAGAAGCCGCGGATGATCAGACGGCGGGCCTCGTCGTCCGGGATGCCGCGCGACATCAGGTAGAACATGTGCTCGTCGTCGAAGCGTCCGACGGTGGCGGCGTGGCCGGCACCGACGATCTCGCCCGTCTGGATCTCCAGGTTCGGCACCGCGTCGGCACGCGCACCCTCGGTGAGCACCAGGTTCTTGTTCGTCTCGTAGGTGTCCGTGCCGGTCGCCTCCGGACGGATCAGCACGTCACCGATCCACACGGTGCGGGCCTCGGACCCGTGGCGCCCGGTCTCGCCCTGCAGCGCGGACTTGTAGAGCACGTTGGAGCGGCAGTTCGGCTCGCTGTGGTCGACCAGCAGGCGCTGCTCGAAGTACTGGCCGGCGTCGGCGAAGGACACGCCCAGCAGCTCGGCGTCGCCGCCGGGGCCGGTGAACCGCACGTGCGGCACGGAGCGGACGACGTCGCCGCCGAAGGTCGCCACGGTGTGGCGCACCGTCGCGTCGCGTCCGACGAGGATGTGCGAGTTGGACAGGTGCACCGCGGTGCGGCCCCAGTCCTCCCACACCACGGTGGTCAGGCGGGCGCCGTCGCCGACGACGAACTCCAGGTTGTCGGAGTGCGCACCCTCGCCCTGGTACCGCAGCACCACGATCGCCTCGGCGTGGGGCTCCAGCTCGATGACGGTGGTGCCGTAGGTGGTCACCTCGTCACCGGAACCGGTGACGGTCACGGTGACCGGCTCGGCCAGGACGGTGTCCTTGGCGACCAGCACGTGGTCGGCGACCGGGCTGTTGACCCAGGCCTCCGCCGCGGGACGGTCGACCGGCAGGCCGGCGCGTCCGGTGCGCTCGTCGTCCATGGCGAGCTCGGAGTAGCTCACGCCGTCCTGGTCGCCGGTGTCCACGGAGATCTTCGTGCGGGCCGCCGGTGCGGCCTTGCCCGCCGAGGTGTCCTCCAGGCCACGCAGACGACGCAGCGGCGTGAACCGCCAGTCCTCGTCCTTGCCGTGCGGCACGGGGAACGACGCCGGGTCGGCCGACTGGTAGCGGTCGCCCTTCGTCGGCATGCTGTTCGCCGGGGTGACGGCGTTGTCTTCAGGGGTGGTGACAGGTGTGGTCATCGGTTAACCCACGGATCCTTCCATCTGCAGTTCGATCAGTCGGTTGAGCTCCAGGGCGTACTCCATCGGGAGTTCCTTGGCGATCGGCTCGACGAAGCCGCGCACGATCATCGCCATCGCCTCGTCCTCCTCGAGCCCGCGGCTCATGAGGTAGAACAGCTGGTCCTCGGACACCTGGGAGACCGTCGCCTCGTGGCCGAGGGTCACGTGGTCGTTGCGGATGTCGTTGTAGGGGTATGTGTCCGACCGCGAGATCGAGTCGACCAGCAGGGCGTCGCACTCCACGTTCGCCTTGGAGTGGTGCGCCTCCTTGTTGATCTGCACCAGACCGCGGTAGGCGGCACGGCCACCGGAACGCGCCACCGACTTCGAGACGATGTTGCTGGAGGTGTACGGCGCCATGTGCACCATCTTCGCGCCCGTGTCCTGCACCTGGTTCTCGCCGGCGAAGGCCACGGAGAGCACCTCACCCTTGGCGTGCGGACCGGTCATCCACACCGCGGGGTACTTCATGGTCACCTTGGAGCCGATGTTGCCGTCGACCCACTCCATGGTGGCGCCCTCCTCGGCACGGGTGCGCTTGGTGACCAGGTTGTAGACGTTGTTCGACCAGTTCTGGATGGTCGTGTAGCGGCAACGACCGCCCTTCTTCACCACGATCTCCACGACCGCGGAGTGCAGGGAGTCCGACTTGTAGATCGGCGCGGTGCAACCCTCGACGTAGTGGACGTAGGCGTCCTCGTCGACGATGATCAGCGTGCGCTCGAACTGGCCCATGTTCTCGGTGTTGATCCGGAAGTAGGCCTGCAGCGGGATGTCGACGTGCACGCCCTTGGGCACGTAGATGAACGAGCCACCGGACCACACGGCGGTGTTCAGGGCGGAGAACTTGTTGTCACCGGCGGGGATGACGGTGCCGAAGTGCTCCTTGAACAGCTCCGGGTACTCCTTGAGGGCGGAGTCGGTGTCCAGGAAGATCACGCCCTGGCTCTCCAGGTCCTCTCGGATCTGGTGGTAGACGACCTCCGACTCGTACTGCGCGGCCACACCGGCGACCAGACGCTGCTTCTCCGCCTCGGGGATACCCAGCTTGTCGTAGGTCTCCTTGATGTCGTCCGGCAGGTCCTCCCAGGTCTGGGCCTGCTTCTCCGTGGAACGCACGAAGTACTTGATGTTGTCGAAGTCGATCCCGCCGAGGTCGGCACCCCAGGTCGGCATCGGCTTGCGGTCGAAGGTGCTCAGCGCCTTGAGACGACGTTCGAGCATCCACTCGGGCTCGTTCTTCTTGGCGGAGATGTCCCTCACCACGGCCTCGGACAGGCCACGCTCGGCCGCGGCACCCGCGGCGTCCGAGTCGTGCCAGCCGTAGCCGTAGGCACCGATCGAGTCGATGATCTCGTCATCGGTCTGCGGTGCGTTCTGGGGCGCATTCTGGGGCTTGTTGTCAGGTAGTTGTGCAGCTTGAGTCATGTCAGCTCTCCTTCGTGGATGAAGGGTGGATTGTGGTCAGCGGGATGTGGGTCGTGCATATTCCGTTGCCGTCGGCGATGGTCGCCAGTGGTTGGGTGTGGTGGCCGAGGAGTTCGGTGACCACCCGGTGCTCCGCCGCGCAGAGTTCGGGGAACTCGTGGGCGACGTCCTGGACCGGACAGTGGTGGCGGCAGATCTGCACGCCGGTCGCGGCCTCGTTGACCGTCGCGGCGTAACCGCGGTCCGTCAACGCCTCGGCGATGCGTCCGGCGCGGTCCACCACGGCCCCGGGGGCGTCCCCGGACTCGTCGTCCTCCACCGACCCGAACAGTTCCTGCATGCGCTGGTCGGCGAACGCCGCGACCGCGTCGTCCCCTCCGGTCTCCCGGAGGGCCCGCAGGGCCAGGAGCGCGAGTGTGTCGTAATCATGGCCGAAACGTCCGCGTCCCGCGTCGGTCAGGCGGTACTGCCTGGCCGGGCGGCCGCGCGTGCGGCCGTTGGCCGACCGCGGGGCCTCCACGGTCTCCGCGAGACCGTCCGAGACGATGTTGTCCAGGTGCCGTCGCACACCGGCGGCGCTCAGTCCGAGCGCGTCGCTGATGTCGGTGGCGCTGACCGGACCGTTCCGGAGGATCTGCGCCAGAACTTCACGACGGGTGTCCCGTTCGCTCATGAGCTGTTCCCTCCTCGACGACAGTTGTGGCAGCGGGTCATGATTAGACAACACGAGTGTCGCGTAAATCATTCCCGTTGTCTAATAAGGGCAGGCTGACCTGTTGTTTCTCTGCTCTACCGACAGTCCTATTTTCGCAACGGCAGGGTGTCTGCCACGGTCCACGCGGCCCGACCCGTAGAATGCCGGTGTGACTCAGCCACCCCCCTCCGAGAGCCCTGTGACCGACGACCCGGCACAGGAGTCCCCGGAGCGGCGGCAGGCGGGGGGACGTGGCCTGACCCGGATGTTCGGCCTGCTGCCGAACATCGGCACCGCCGGCTCGCGCAGTGCCACCCTGCACACCACCAGCCCGGCGGCCCCCGTCCGCCGTTTCACCGGCGGTGAACTGCTGCGCCTGCGGCTCGGCGTGTTCACCGGCATCATCGGCTCGGTATTGATCGCCGTCGGCGGCGTGGGTGCCGGGGCGCTGCCCGTGGTCGGCAACACCCTGTGGTCGTTGCCGATCAGCGGATTCCTCTCCCGCATGCTGCACACCACCACCGTTGCGGTCTTCGTGGGCATCAGTCTGCTGATCGTGGGGTGGCTGCTGCTCTGGCGCTACTGCGTGCCACGGCGGGACGCCGACGTGCCGTTGCTGCCGACGGCGTCGCTGGTGCGCATCGGCGTGCTGTGGGTGCTGCCGTTGCTGGCCACCGCACCGATGTTCACCCAGGACATCTACTCCTACCTGGCCCAGGGATCCATCGCAGCCCAGGGGATGGACCCCTACTCCGCCGGGCCGGTGGACCTGCTCGGCGTGGACAACGACCTGGCCCGCTCCGTGCCCTTCGAGTGGTCGCACTCCCCCGCCCCCTACGGCCCGGTCGCCGTGGGAATGGCGGCGGTGATCTCGAAGCTCACCGGCGACGTCATCGCCCTCGGGGTGATCGCCCACCGGCTGATCTCCGTGGTCGGCGTGTTCGTGGCGGCGTGGGCGGTGGTGCGTCTGGCGCGCCGCTGCGGTGTGCACCCGCAGGCGGCGTTGTGGCTGGGCATCCTCAACCCGCTGGTCTACCTGCACCTGGTCGCCGGGGTGCACAACGAGTCGGTGATGATGGGCATGCTGCTCGCCGGCGTGGAGTGCGGCCTGCGCGCGGTGGACGCCGGCCCGGTGCCGGCCGTGCGCCGGTGGCTGTGGGGTGCGTCCGGCATCGTGCTGATCAGTGCGGCGGGCATGGTCAAGGTCACCGCCTTCCTCGCCCTCGGCTTCGTCGGCGTGGCACTGGCCCGCTACCTCGGGGGACGCTTCCGCGACCTCTTCGCCGCCGCGGCGATCTACGCCGTCGGCACGGGCGTGGTGGTCGTCGCCGTGTCGCTGGCCTCCGGGCTCGGCTTCGGCTGGATCACCGTGCAGGGCGGGGCGACCGAGGTGATCAGCTGGATGTCGGTGACCACCGACATCGGCCTGCTCACCGCGAACAGCGGCATGTGGCTGGGGCTGGGCGACCACACCGACGCCGCCCTGTCCACCGCCCGGCTGATCGGGTTGATGATCGGCGGGTTCTGGGTGGTGCGCATGCTGTGGGCGTCCTTCCGCGGACGCGTGCACCCCGTCGGCGGGCTGGGCGTGGCGACCTTCTTCCTCGTCGTCTTCTTCCCCGTGGTGCACCCCTGGTACGTGCTGTGGGCGGTGATGCCGCTGGCGGCGTGGGCCAACCGCGGCACGTTCCGGGTGGCCGTGGTGGCCTACTCGGCGATCCTGAGCTACTTCATCCTGCCGCGCGGGCTGAACCTGCCGCCGGCGACGGTGGCGGTGATGTACCTGATGTCGGCGCTGTTCTCGGTGGTGTTCATCGTGGTGGGCTGGCTGCTTTACCAACGCCGTCAGCGCAACGGATAGACTCTGGCACCGTGGTTAGCGCAGGGAAGGACGCGGGCAGCCGGGCTGCACTCCGTTTACGCGGGGTCGTCAAGAGGTACGGGGACGTCACCGCGGTGGACGGCCTGGACCTCACCGTCGGGCAGGCCGAGGTCCTTGCCCTGCTGGGCCCCAACGGGGCGGGCAAGACGACGACGGTGGAGATGTGCGAGGGCTTCCTGGCCCCCGACGAGGGCACCGTCGAGGTGCTCGGCACCGACCCCTCGCGCGACACCGACCGGCTGCGCGGACGCATCGGCGTGATGCTGCAGGGCGGCGGGGCGTACCCGGGCATCCGCGTCGGCGAGATGCTCGACCTCGCGGCGTCCTACTCCGCCGACCCCCTCGACCCGGCCTGGCTGCTCGAGACCGTGGGCCTGACCGGCCACGAGAAGTCCAGCTACCGCCGCCTGTCCGGCGGCCAGCAGCAGCGCCTCTCGCTGGCGCTGGCCCTGGTGGGACGTCCCGAGCTGGTCTTCCTCGACGAACCGACCGCGGGGCTGGACGCCCAGTCGCGCCTGGCGGTGTGGGACCTGATCACCGCGCTGCGCGGCGACGGGGTGTCGGTGGTGCTCACCACCCACCTCATGGACGAGGCCGAGGCGCTCGCCGACCACGTGGTCATCATCGACCACGGCAAGGCGGTGGCCCAGGGCACGATCAGCGAGCTCACCAGCACCTCCGACCCGCGCGTCACCGTGTGCACCGACCGCGAGCTGGACGTGGCGGCCCTGGCCGAACGGCTCGCACCGTCCGGCGCCACCGTCTCGGTGACCCGGCCCGCGCGGATCTCCGTGTCCGCGACGGTGACCCCCGCGCTCGTCGCCGAGATCACCGCCGAGGCAGCCCGCCAGGACGTGCTCGTGACCTCCCTGGAGGTCGACCAGCGCAGCCTGGAGAGCGTGTTCCTCGACATCACCGGAAGGGAGATCCGCGCATGATCCGGTCCCGTCAGACCTCCGGGCGTTTCGCCCCCGGCCAGTTCACGCCCGACCCGCACCAGGCGCCGACCGGGCGGATGCTGCTGGCCCAGGCCCGCATCGAGACGCTGCTCTTCCTGCGCCACGGCGAACAGCAGCTGCTGTCGCTGGTGATCCCGCTGGGCCTGCTCGTGGCCCTGAGCCTGATCCCCGTGGTCCCGCTGGACGACGCGGTGCAGAACGTGTACCCGATGACCGTGGGCATCGCGCTGATGAGCGCCGGGTTCACCGGACAGGCCATCGCCGTGGCCTTCGACCGACGCTACGGGGCGCTGAAACGCATCGGCGCGTGCGGCGTTCCGCGCCGCGTCCTGATCGCGGGCAAGATCATGGCCGTGGGCGCCGCGGTGCTCGTGCAGCTCGTCGTCCTCACCGCCGTGGCGCTGCTGCTGGGCTGGTCGCCGAGCGCGGCCGGCGCCCTGCCCGCGGCCCTGTTCATCCTCGTGGGCGTGGCCACCTTCACCGCCCTGGGACTGCTGCTCGGCGGGACGCTGAGCTCCGAACTGGTGCTCGCACTCGGCAACACGATCTGGTTCGTGCTCATGGGGGCCGCCGTCGTCGCGGCGATGGACACCGACCTGCCCGGCCCGGTGCACGCCGGACTGCGCGTCCTGCCGTCCGTGGCGCTGACCGACGGGCTGGTGGACGCCTCCGCCGGCACGATGAACCTGCCCGCCCTGCTCGTCCTTGCCGCCTGGGGTGTGGTGGGCGGCGCACTGGCCGTGCGGTTCTTCTCCTTCACCATGGACGACGACTGAGCCGACGACTGAGCCGTTCAGATTACGGCCGTCGCGCCCTGTAGCGATAGACTGGCACACCGTGAAGGTCTCGCAGAAACCCCAGGACGGCAGCCCGACAACCAGCACGGACCCCGGGGTCGTGCCCCGGGTGAGGGACACCACACTGGTGGCGATGCGCGACCGTGTGCAACACACCTCCAACCCGGTGAACCGGGGCTTCCTGCGCTTCTACGCCGCGATCCTCGCCCTGTGCGCGTGGTCGCCGGTGCCCACGGTGAAACGCCAGCGCCTGTACGCGATCATCCTCATGGTCTGCCAGGGCGGCATCACCTTCACCGGTTCGCTGGTGCGCGTCACCGGCTCGGGTCTGGGCTGCCCCACCTGGCCGCAGTGCCACCCCGGCTCGCTGGTGCCGGAGTCCGGGACGACCCCGGCGATCCACCAGGCCATCGAGTTCGGCAACCGGATGCTGACCTTCGTTCTCATCGTCGCCGCCCTGGTGGCCTTCCTGACGGTCCTGCGGGCGGCCCGTCGCAACTCGATCCTGCACATCGCCTTCCTGCAGGGCATCGGCATCATCGCCCAGGCGGTCATCGGCGGCATCACCGTGCACCTGGACCTGGCGTGGTGGATCGTGATGGCCCACTTCCTGCCCTCGATGGTGCTGGTCTTCTTCGCTGCGGTGATGCTCGTCAAGATCGGTGAGGACGACGACGCCCCGCGTCGCGCCACCATGCCGCGGCCGTTGCGGTGGGCCACCTGGGGTTCGGCGCTCGGCCTGGCGATCACACTGGTCACCGGCACGATGACCACCAGCTCCGGCCCGCACGCCGGCGACGAGGCGATCATGGAGGGCGACCGACTGCAGATCGCCCTGTTCGAGATCGCCAACATGCACGCCCACGCGATGTACCTGTACATGGGCATCACCATCGGCCTGCTCGCCGGCCTGCTGGCCGTGCACGTGGACCGTCGGATCAAGACCGCCGCCCTGGTGCTGATCCTGGGGATCGTGATCCAGGGCGTGGTCGGCGTGGTGCAGTACAACCTCGGTGTGCCGCGCTGGACGGTGCCGCCGCACGTCCTCGGCTCCGCGGTCGTGACCGCCGCCACGGGCCTGCTGTGGGCGATGCGCTTCCGCCGTGGCGAGGACGCCGCGGACCGCGACTACGACACCGAGGACGCCGCGGACACAGTGGACGCCTCGTAGCGTCCGGCGGTGGTCCCCGCCCATCCACACTCCCCACGGGCACGTGGCAATCCCCCCAGGTCGGTGCTACCGACCTGGGGGGGGGGGTTGCTCGTTGCCGGGGCCCTCCAGCCCTCTCTCGTGTCCCTCCCCGTCCCCTCCCGGTCGATGGTCAAGATGTGTGTCCGTGACCGGTACTCCACGGCCGGTCTGCGTCCGCTGATTCCGAGTAGCCCGACGTAGCTCGTGCCCACACCACGGCGCAATCACTGCATTCCGGTCCGGTCACTGCCAGTGACCGGACCGGAATGCAGTGATTGCGCCGGGCAGAGAACAACCCCACAGGGTGGTCTCTGACCGATCTGTGGGGTTGGACGCTGGAGTTGGGGCCCTTAGCGGCCGAGCATCTCGCTGACGGTCTCCAGGCCGAGGACGGCGTCCACCGACAGACCCACGAAGAGCACCGAGAGATAGTTGTTCGACAGGAAGAAGAGGTTCATCGGCTTGACCTTCACGCCCTTCTTCACCCCGTTGTGCAGCCCGTGGGCGCGCAGGATGAACCACGCACCGCTGAGCAGCGCCACCACGGCGTAGACCCAGCCGGTCGCCGGGACGAGCAGCAGCGATGTGATCACCGTCGCCCACGTGTACCAGAGGATCTGGCGGGTGACCTCGAGCGGGGGCTTGACGACGGGCATCATCGGCACGCCGGCGGCCTCGTAGTCCTCGCGGTAGCGCATGCCCAGCGCCCAGGTGTGCGGCGGCGTCCAGAAGAAGATGATCAGGAACAGCAGCAGCGCCTGGCCCCAGGACGCCCAGCCGGCGTTGAAGGAACCGCCGTTGGCCTCGGTCACGGTGGCCCAGCCGACCATCACCGGCATACAGCCGGCCGCCCCGCCCCAGATCACGTTCTGCCAGGTCCGACGCTTGAGCCACTTGGTGTACACGAAGATGTAGAACCAGATGGTCAGCAGGATGAATCCGGCGGCCAGCCACGAGTGGCACAGCAGGCCGAGCCACAGCACACTGCCTACGGTCAGCGCCCAGGCGAAGATGCGGGCCTCGGTCTTGTTCACCGTGTGCTTGGCCAGCGGCCTACGGTGCGTGCGACGCATCTTCTGGTCGATGTCGTAGTCGGCGACCATGTTGAAGGTGTTCGCCGCGGCGGCGCCCATCCACCCGCCGACCAGTGTCAGCAGGATCAGGCCGAGGTTCACCTCACCGCGCTGCGCCTGGAGCATGGACGGGATGGCGGCGACAAGCAGCAGCTCGATGACCCGGGGTTTCGTCAGCGAGATATACGCCTTGATCTTGTCCACCGGTCAGTCCGCCTCCATAAACGCCATCGTCACCGTGTGTTCCTGGTTGTCGGGACACACGGATCTGCCAAACGGACAGGTTACCCGAGCCGGTGGTGGGACCGAAAACCGCTGTCGCCTCCGGGCCTGCCGGTGATCCGCCAGTGACACGGTCGACCTCCGCCCACTACACTGGTCGGGGTTACACGGGCCGCGTCCTGCGACCAGCTGTGGTCACCGCGCCCGTGTCCTCTTTATGTCCCCCGACGACAGGAAGGCTACCCAGCGTGACACTCCCCAAGGACCTCGAAGCCCGTACGGTCCGGAAGTACCCGGACGACTGGTCGGAGTTGGACACCCGTGCGGTGGACACGGTCCGCGTCCTCGCGGCCGACGCCGTGGAGAACTGCGGATCCGGCCACCCGGGCACCGCGATGTCCCTCGCCCCCCTGGCGTACACGCTGTACCAGCGCGTCCTGCGCCACGATCCGTCCGACCACAACTGGGCCGGGCGCGACCGCTTCGTCCTGTCGGCCGGCCACAGCTCGCTGACGCAGTACATCCAGCTGTACCTCGGCGGTTTCGGCCTGGAGCTCGACGACCTCAAGGCGCTGCGCACCTGGGGCTCGAAGACCCCGGGACACCCGGAGGTCGGCCACACCGACGGTGTGGAGATCACCACCGGCCCGCTCGGCCAGGGCCTGGCGTCCGCCGTGGGCATGGCCGTGGCGTCGCGCCGTGAGCGCGGTCTGTTCGACCCGTCCGCGGCGGAGGGGACCTCCCCGTTCGACCACCACATCTACGTCATCGCCTCCGACGGTGACCTGCAGGAGGGCGTGACGTCCGAGGCGTCGTCCTTCGCCGGCACCCAGCAGCTGGGCAACCTGGTGGTCTTCTGGGACGACAACAGCATCTCCATCGAGGACAACACCGACATCGCCTTCGGCGAGGACGTCGTGGCCCGCTACGAGGCCTACGGCTGGCAGACCCTGGAGGTCAACGCGGAGGACGTGACGGGCATCCTCGTCGCCGTCGAGGAGGCCAAGGCCGACACGGTGCGTCCGACGTTCGTGCGCGTGCGTTCGGTGATCGGCTACCCGGCGCCGACGAAGATGAACACCGGTGCCGCCCACGGCGCCGCCCTCGGCGGCGAGGAGATCGCCGGGGTGAAGAAGGCCCTCGGCTTCCCCACCGACGTCGACTTCCCGGTGGAGGACGAGGTCCTGGCGCACGCCCGCGGTCTCGTGGAGCGTGGCCGCGAGGCGCACACCTCCTGGCAGGACGGCTTCGACGCCTGGGCGCAGAGCAACCCGGAGGCCGCCGCGCTGCACGCGCGCATCGCCGCCCGCGAGCTCCCGGAGGGTTTCGACGCCGAGCTTCCCACCTGGGACGACGGCGACAACCTGGCCACCCGCAAGGCCTCCGAGGCCGCGCTGCAGGCCCTCGGCGCCACGCTGCCGGAGCTGTGGGGCGGCTCCGCCGACCTCGCCGGCTCCACCAACACCATCATCAAGGGCGACAAGAGCGTGGGCCCGGAGTCCATCTCTACCGACGCCTGGTCGGCGACCCCCTACGGCCGTAACCTGCACTTCGGCATCCGCGAGCACGGCATGGCCGCGATCCTCAACGGCATCGCCCTGCACGGCGCGACGCGTCCCTACGGCGCGACGTTCCTGCAGTTCTCCGACTACGCCCGTGGCGCGGTGCGCCTCGGCGCGCTGATGAGCAGCGACGTCTACCACGTGTGGACGCACGACTCCATCGGCCTCGGCGAGGACGGCCCGACCCACCAGCCCGTCGAGCACCTCGCCGCGCTGCGCGCCATCCCGAACCTCTCGGTGATCCGTCCCGCGGACGCCAACGAGACCGCCCAGGCGTGGTCCGCAGCACTCAAGGCCCCGGCCGCTCCGAAGGCACTGATCCTCACCCGTCAGGGTGTGCCGGTGCTGGAGGGCTCGAAGGAGAAGGCCGCCGAGGGTGTCGCCCGCGGTGCCTACGTGCTCGTCGAGTCGTCCACCGAGACCCCGCAGGTGATCCTGATGGGCTCGGGCTCCGAGGTGCAGCTGGCCGTCGAGGCGGCCGCCGCGCTGGAGTCCGAGGGCATCGGCACCCGCGTCGTCTCCGTGCCCTGCATGGAGTGGTTCGAGCAGCAGGACGCCGAGTACCGCGAGTCCGTCCTGCCGTCCGGGGTCACGGCGCGCGTGTCCGTCGAGGCGGGCATCGCGATGCCGTGGAAGGGCTACACCGGTTTCGCCGGACGCAACGTCTCGCTGGAGCACTTCGGCGCCTCCGCCGACTACAAGACCCTCTACCGCGAGTTCGGCATCACCGCTGAGGCGGTCGCCACCGCCGCCCGCGACATCCTCTAACACCCCCAGAGAACCACGCACCCATTTCGTAGAAAGTTGGTTGATCACCCGTGAACCACGTCACCGAACTCGCCGCCGCCGGAACCTCCGTGTGGCTGGACGACCTGTCCCGCGACCGTCTCGACACCGGTAACCTCGCCGAGCTCATCGCCGACTCCGGCATCGTCGGGGTCACCACCAACCCGGCGATCTTCGCCAAGGCCATGTCCGTCGGCACCGCCTACGACGCCCAGGTCGCCGAGCTCAAGGCCGCCGGCTCGGACGTCTCCGCCGCCGTGTTCTCCATGGCCGTGCAGGACGTCCGCAACGCCTGCGACGTCTTCTCCGAGGTCTACGAGTCCTCCGACGGCGTCGACGGCCGGGTCTCCATCGAGGTCGACCCGGGTCTCGCCGACGACCGCGAGGGCACGGTGGCGCAGGCACGCCAGCTGTACATGGACGTCGCACGCGAGAACGTGATGATCAAGATCCCCGCCACCGAGGCGTGCCTGCCGGCGATCACCGAGGTGCTCGCCGACGGCATCAGCGTGAACGTGACCCTGATCTTCAGCGTGGAGCGCTACCGCCAGGTCATCGCCGCCTTCGTCGAGGGAATCGCCCAGGCCCAGGCCAACGGCCAGGACATCTCGAAGATCCACTCGGTGGCCAGCTTCTTCGTCTCCCGCGTGGACACCGAGATCGACCGTCGCCTCGACGAGATCGGCACCGCCGCGGCCCTGGCCGTGCGCGGCAAGGCCGGTCTCGCCAACGCCCGCCTGGCCTACGAGGCCTTCGAGTCCGAGCTGCGCCAGGACTCGCGCTGGCAGCAGCTCGAGGCCGCCGGCGCGCACCCGCAGCGTCCGCTGTGGGCGTCCACCGGCGTGAAGAACCCCGACTACCCCGACACCCTGTACGTCTCCGGCCTCGTCGGACCGGACACGGTGAACACCATGCCGGAGGACACCCTCAACGCCACCCTGGACCACGCCACGGTCTCCGGTGACACGCTCAGCGGCACCGGCGAGGACTCCCGCGAGATCTTCGCCGCCCTCGAGGACCTCGGCGTGGACCTCAAGGACGTCTTCCTCGTCCTGGAGCACGAGGGCGTCGACAAGTTCGTCAGCTCCTGGCAGGAGCTTCTCGACACCATCGGGGAGCGTCTGTGAGCTCCGAGTCACCACAGTGGGAGAATCCGCTGCGCGACGCCGCCGACCGGCGCGTCCCGCGGATCGCCGGGCCCAGCGGCCTGGTGATCTTCGGGGTCACCGGCGACCTGGCCCGCCGTAAGCTCCTGCCCGCCGTGTACGACCTCGCCAACCGGGGCCTGCTGCCGGCCGGCTTCAGCCTGATCGGTTACGGGCGTCGTGACTGGACGAAGGAGGAGTTCGAGGCCGAGGTGCTCGACGCCGTCCGCGAGCGGGTGCGTACCCCCTGGCGTCAGGCCGTGTGGGAGCAGCTCGCCGCAGGCATCCAGTTCGTCAAGGGCGACTTCGTCACCGACTCCGCCTTCGACGACCTCGCCGCGATGACGAAGAAGATGGACGAGGAGCGTGGCACCGGCGGAAACTGGGCCTACTACCTCTCCGTCCCGCCGCAGTACTTCTCCGAGGTGTGCAACCAGCTGGAGCGTTCGGGTCTCGCCGACTCGACCGACGGGTGGAAGCGCGTGGTCATCGAAAAGCCCTTCGGCCACGACGAGGAGTCCGCGACCGAGCTCAACCGGATCGTGAACTCCGTCTTCCCGGAGTCCTCGGTGTTCCGCATCGACCACTACCTCGGCAAGGAGACCGTCCAGAACATCCTGGTGCTGCGTTTCGCCAACCAGATGTTCGAGCCGCTGTTCAGCTCCGGCTACATCGATCACGTGCAGGTCACCATGGCCGAGGACATCGGCCTGGGCGGGCGTGCCGGCTACTACGACGGCATCGGTGCCGCCCGCGACGTGATGCAGAACCACCTGCTCCAGCTGCTGGCCCTGGTGGCGATGGACGAGCCGGTGACCTTCTCCCCCGACGAGCTCAAGGCCGAGAAGCTCAAGGTGCTCAAGGCCACCCGCCCGGTGGGGCCCTTCGCGCAGACGACCGCGCGTGGCCAGTACACCTCCGGGTGGCAGGGTTCCGAGCACGTCCCCGGACTGCGCGACGAGGAGGGTTTCGACCCGTCCTCGACGACGGAGACCTATGCGGCGGCGACCTTCGAGATCAACTCTCGGCGGTGGGCCGGTGTGCCGTTCTACCTGCGTACCGGCAAGCGTCTGGGCCGTCGGGTGACCGAGATCGCCCTGGTGTTCAAGGACGCCCCGCACCAGTCGTTCAGCCCGGAGCAGACCGAGGCACAGCAGTCCAACGTGCTCGTGATCCGCGTGCAGCCCGACGAAGGTGTGCTGCTGCGCTTTGGCTCGAAGGTGCCGGGCTCGGCGATGGACGTGCGCGACGTGAACATGGACTTCTCCTACTCGGAGGCGTTCACCGAGCAGTCGCCGGAGGCCTACGAGCGGCTGATCCTCGACGCCCTGCTGGACGAGGCGAGCCTCTTCCCCACCAACGAGGAGGTCGAGGAGTCCTGGCGGATCCTGGACCCGGTGCTCAACTACTGGGCCGACGCCGGACGCCCCGAAGACTACGACCCGGGCACCTGGGGCCCTTCGGGGGCCGACCGGATGCTGTCCCGACACGGCAGGAATTGGAGGCGTCCCTGATGCCATGGAAGACGTTCACCGACGCCGGCGACCACGCCGCGGTCGTCGACCTGGGAACCACCACCACACACGAGTTGACCGACCGGCTGCACCAGCTGCGTGAGGACCGGGGCGAGATCGCCACCGGCCGCGTGCTCACGCTGATCGTGTCGGTGCGCTCCGAGGAGGACCTGGACACGGTGGTCAACGCCACCGTGGACGCCTCACGTGAGCACCCGGCCCGGGTGATCTTCGTCGTGCACGACCGCTCGACCGACGAGGTCAGCATGGACGCGGCGATCCACCTGGGCGGTACCGCGGGCGCCTCGGAGATGATCCTGATGCGCCTGCACGGGGAACTGGCCGACCACGCCGACCACGCGGTGATGCCCCTGCTGCTGCCGGACACCCCGGTGGTCGTCTGGTGGCCGTTCACCTCTCCGCGCAACCCGGCGGCCGACTCCCTCGGCGCACTGGCGACCCGACGGATCACCGACAGCTTCGCCGACGCGGCGGCGGGACGCGGTGCCGAGGCGATCTTCCGCCGACGCATCGGCTACTCCCTCGGTGACTCCGACCTGGTGTGGAGCCGTATCACCCCGTGGCGCGGGCTGCTGTCCAGTGCGCTGGATCAGCGGGTCGGCGACACCTTCCTGTCCGCGGAGGTCTCCGGACCGGCGGACGACCCGGCGGTGGACATCGCCGCCGGGTGGCTGGCCGACCGTCTCAACGTGCCGGTGACCCGGTGCGCCGACGGCTCGCCGGCGGTCCCCCTCGACGACGAGGGCAAGCCGATGTCCCCGATTCAGCGCACGGTGATCACCTGCTCCAACGGGTCGGTGGAGCTCGCCGTCGTCAACCACCGCTCGGTGCGGGTGAGCACCGGCGTGGGCACGGACACCCTGGTGAACCTGGCGCGGCGTCAGGTCGGCGACTGCCTCGCCGAGGAACTGCGTCACCTGGAGCCCGACCGTGCCTTCGGCCAGGCCCTGCACGGGCTGCCGCGTGTGCGGACCCCGCGTGACGGCATGACCGCCTCGATCCCCTTCTCCGCGCAGGAGAGCACCCGGTGAGCGGCGGCAGGAACCTCGAGGTCGTCGGCTGGCAGGACGGCGACGCCCTGGCCGCCGGCGTGGCCCGCGACATCGTGGATCTCGTCGCCGGCGTCCAGCGCGACGGTGGGGTGAGCGAGGACGGTTTCGCCAGGATCGTGCTGACCGGCGGTGGCGCCGGCGGTGCGGTGCTGCGCCAGCTCGCCGCCCTCGACCACGCCGCCCGTGCGTCCGCCGACTCCTTCCCCGTCACCGCGATCGACTGGGCGAAGGTGCACGTCTTCTTCGGCGACGAGCGTTTCGTGCCGACCGGCACCACCGGTGCCACGGCGCGCAACGACGACCTGGCGCACGCCGAACTGCTCTGCCACGTCGACGTCCCGGAGGCCAACGTCCACCGCGTGGGCGTTCCCCGCGACGACGAGCCGGTCGACGGGTCCGGGTTGGACGCTGCGGCGGAGGCCTACGGTGAGGCCGTGGCCGCCTTCGCTCCGGACGGTTTCGACCTGCACCTGCTCGGCATGGGGCCGGAGGGGCACGTGAACTCCCTGTTCCCCCACACCGCCGAGCTCTCCCCCGCCGCGGGCACCTCCGTGGTGGCGGTGCGTGAGTGCCCGAAGCCGCCGTCGGAGCGGGTGTCGTTGACCCGTGAGGCCATCGCCACCGCCTCCGAGGTGTGGCTGCTGGTCACCGGCGAGGCCAAGCGGGAGGCGGCCGGCGAGGTCGTCTCCGGTGAGGATCCCGCCCAGTGGCCGGCGGCCGGGGTGTCCGGTTCGCGCCGGACCGTGCTGCACGTCGACGCCGCCGCGGACCCGCGCTAGCGGATTCCTCCGGTTGGGCCCACCAGGTATCGTGCTTGGTGGGCCTTCTTTTATGCACCCTGTTCGAACACGTGCGCGTTTCATGTCCGGACCCTGGTATACACTTCGTCCAACAAACGGAAGAAGGGGGAAACCAGGGACATGACCACCACCGACGAGCCAGCCACTGTCGACATCGATGCCCTGCAGCGCCACATCAACATCGTCGAAATGGGCCTGATCATCCACCTGCGTCAACTACCGGCCAGCGAACGCCTCGGCTCAGCACTGGCCCTACGCGGACGCTCCCGCAACGACGCGACCCGCTTCGCTCACGCAGGCGAACTCGCCGCACGCAACCTCGAACTCTTCTGCGCCGTGGTGACCACCGGCATCCTCGCCGCCGACCACCTCGCCCTGATCCGCCGGCTGATCCACGCCCAACTATCCACCGTGCCCAAGGGTCGCCACGACGAGATCACCGCCTGCCTGGAT